>NZ_LEKI01000064.1:0-28696 GCF_001029525.1 Nocardiopsis sp. RV163
CCACCGCACCGGACGCTTCACGCGGTCCCCTCGGCGCACCGCTCCCGCTGCCCTCCCGGCAGTCGACAGCACGCGCCCCGGCCCCCCGCGATCCCCCACGACCACGGGATCGGGCGGCGCACACACCGATCCGACCCTCTCCCCAGGGAGGCAGCATGTCACTCCACCAGCAGCCGGAGTCCGGACCCGCACCGGCGCCGGAGGCGGGCTTCCAGTCGCGGATGAAGGTCATCCGCGCGGCGGTCATCGGCACCGTCGTCGAGTACTACGACTTCGGCATCTACGGCTACATGGCCACGTTCGTGGCGATGCTCTTCTTCGTCTCGGAGGACCCGACGGCGGCCCTGCTGGGCACGTTCGCGGCCTTCGCCGTCGCGTTCTTCATGCGCGTGCCCGGCGGCATCCTCTTCGGCCACATCGGGGACCGCTACGGGCGCAAGCGGGCCCTGTCCTGGACCATCCTGCTGATGGTCCTGGCCACCGCCGCCATCGGAGTGCTGCCCAACTACTACACGCTCGGCGTGTGGGCGACCGTCCTGCTGGTCCTGTGCCGCTGCGTCCAGGGCTTCGCGGCGGGCGGCGAACTCGGCGGCGCCAACGCCTTCGTGGCCGAGTCCGCCCCGGCGCGCTGGCGGGCCACCCAGACCTCCCTGGTCAACTCGGGGACCTACTTCGGCTCGCTGTTCGCCTCGCTGGTGGCGCTCGCCTTCACCACGGCCTTCACCGAGCAGCAGATGCTGGACTGGGCGTGGCGCCTGCCGTTCCTGCTCAGCCTGCCCATCGGCGTCATCGGCCTCTACATCCGCAGCCACCTGGACGACACCCCGCAGTTCAAGCAGTTGGAGGAC
This sequence comes from Nocardiopsis sp. RV163, assembly GCF_001029525.1. Taxonomy (NCBI): domain Bacteria; kingdom Bacillati; phylum Actinomycetota; class Actinomycetes; order Streptosporangiales; family Nocardiopsidaceae; genus Nocardiopsis; species Nocardiopsis sp. RV163. The sequence continues at coordinate 849 of NZ_LEKI01000064.1, forward strand.
AAGGGCGAGACCGAGCGCATGCCGATCCGGACCCTGCTGGTCACCAACTGGCGGTCCGTGCTGAAGATCATCGGCCTGGGCGCGGTGATCACCGGCGGCTACTACATCGTCTCGGTGTACGCGGCCACCTACCTCCAGACCACCGCCGGGCACTCCGCCCAGTTGGCCTTCGCCTCGACCTCGGTCGCCATGGTCGTCGGCGCCGCCACCCTGCCGCTCTCGGGCTACCTGGCCGACACCATCGGCCGCAAGAAGGTCATCCTCATCGGCAGCGTCGGGGCCGCGCTCCTGGGCTTCCCGATGTTCATGATGATGTCCGCCGGCCCGGCCTGGGCCGCGATCGTGGGCCAGACGGTGCTGTTCGTGTGCGTCTCGGTCGTCAACGGCGCCTCGTTCGTCACCTATGCCGAGATGCTGAGCGCCTCCACCCGCTACAGCGGGATCGCGCTCGGCAACAACGTCACCAACACCTTCCTGGGCGGCACCGCGCCCTTCATCGCGACCTGGCTGATCAGCGCCACCGGCCAACCGCTGGCGCCCGCCGGCTACTTCGTCCTCACCGCCCTGGTGACGCTGGTGGCCGTCCTGTTCGTCACCGAGACGCGCGGCACCGAACTGCCCATCGACTGAATCGACTGAGAGGAGGACGGGACATGCGGACAGCGGACGCGACGAGCGGCGGGACCGGACACGGACTGGCCGGGCGAGTCGTCCTGGTGACGGGCGCCGCGGGCGGCATGGGCAGGGCCGAGGCCCTGGCACTGGGACGCGAGGGCGCCCGGGTCTGGGTGGCGGACCTGGACGCGGAGCGCGGCGAGGACACGGCCCGTCGGATCGGTGAGCTGGGCGCGGCGGCCCGGTTCGCCCGCCTGGACGCCGCCGACCCGGACGACTGGGCGCGCCTGCGCGACCGGATCGCGGACGAGGACGGCGGACGCCTGGACGGGCTGGTCAACAACGCCGGGGTCAGCCACCGCTTCGGGATCGCCGACACCACGGACGAGGACTGGCGCCGCGTGCTCGACGTCAACCTGTCCAGCGTGTTCTACGGCATGCGGTCCATGGCACCGCTGCTGCGCGAGTCGGGGTCGGCCTCGGTGGTCAACGTGTCCTCCATCGCCGGGATGACCGGCTACTTCTCCGCCTCCTACGGCGCGAGCAAGTGGGGCGTGCGCGGCCTGAGCAAGGTGGGCGCGCTGGAGTTCGCGCCCTGGGGCGTGCGGGTGAACTCCCTGCACCCCGGGCTGGTGGACACCCCGCTGCTGCGCTCGGGGACCGACGACTTCGTCGAGGAGAGCCTGCGCTCGGTGCCCGCGGGCCGGGTGGCCGAACCCGGCGAGGTCGCCGACGTCGTCCTGTTCCTGCTGTCGGAGGCCTCCCGGTACGTGACGGGGGCCGAACTGGTCGTCGACGGCGGCCTGACCTCCGGCGGCCTCTACCACCGGATCACCTCGGGCCTGCGGGACGGGCCCGTCTGAGGATCCGGACACGGCTCCGGGGAGGCGCCCACCGTCCAGGTGCGCCTCCCCGGTTCCCGGACCGCGCGGGGACTCCGGAACCCCCTGCGCCTCCGGGAGCGGCACGCGGTCCGGGGTCCGCCCGCGCGGGCACCGGTCCGCGGGCCGGGGCGGACCGCCCCGTCGAGGTCCTGGTGGTCGCGACGTTCAACCCCGACGAGTACGTCTGCGAGGCGCTGCGCGCGGGCGCCAGCGGGTTCCCGCTCAAGGCCGCGCCCCCGGCCCAGCCCCCGCACGGCATCCGCACGGTGGCCACCGGCGCGGCGCTGCTGGACCCCGAGGTCGCGCGGCAGCTCGTGGTCGGGTACGCCGCCCGGATCCGGCCCCCCGACGCCGCCGCGGCCGACGCCCGGCTGACCCCGCGCGAGCCGGAGGTCCTGCGTCTGATCGCCAACGGCCTGTCCAACGGCGGGATCGCCGCGAGCCTGTTCACCAGCCAGGAGACCGTGAAGACCTTCGTCTCGCGCATCCTCACCGAACTCGACCCGCGCGACCGAGTCCAGGCCGTGGTGTACGCCTACCGGCAGGGGCTGGTGACCTGGCCCCCGCGCCGGGCGCACGCCGTTCGCCGCACGGGCTTGACCCTGACACGGTGACAGGGTCTTCACTCGGGTGCAGGAGGTGGTTCCGATCAACGCTGCCGACACGACCCCCAAGAACGCCCGCGTCGCCGGCGCCCTGTCCGCCCGGAACACGTCGGTCCGGCTCCAGGCCGCCCTGGCGGCCGGGTCCGACCCCGACCCCTCGCTGCTGGAGCCGCTCGTCGAGCGCTGCGCGGTCGAGCCCGACTTCTTCGTACGGGACATGCTGTCCTGGGCGCTGACCCGACTCCCGCCGGAGACCGTCCTGCCGCGGATCCGCCGGGAGCTCGTCTCCGAGCGCGTCCAGGCCCGCAGCCAGGCCCTGCACCTGCTCTCCAAGATCGGTGACGGGAGCACGCGGACCTGGATCACCCGCGACATGCTGCGCGACGCCGACGACCGGGTCGCGCGGACCGCGTGGCGCGTCGCGGTCGCCCTCGTGCCCGAGGACGACGAGGAGAGGAGGGGCCTGGCCGGTGAGCTGGTCCTCCAACTCGGTCGCGGTGACCGCGACGTGCGGCTGAGCCTGAGCCGGGCCCTCGTCGACCTCGGTGACGTGGTCGCGCCCGCTCTGGAGAGGGCGGCGGAGGACCCCGACCCGGCGGTGGCGGCGCACGCCCGTGCCACCGAGCTGCTCCGGCGGGACCCGGAGAGCGGTTTCGACGCCGCCGTCGAGGAGGCCGGACGGGTGGTCGCGCTCGGTCCGGAGCGGGCCGCCGCTGCCGCCGCCGCGGTCGCGTCGGCGGGCACCGGGGCGCTGGAGGCCGCCGAGACGGCGGGGGAGTCCGAGACGGCGGTGGCCGCCGGGGACACGGAGGACGGGTATTGCTGATCGGTGACGTGGCCCGCCGCTCCGGGGTGAGCACCCGGATGCTCCGCCACTACGACGCCCTGGGGCTGGTGAGGCCGACGGGCCGTACCGCCGGCGGCTACCGCGAGTACTCCGACGAGGACGTCCGCAGGATCTTCCAGGTGGAGAGCCTGCGGACCCTCGGGCTCTCGCTCAAGCAGATCGGGCGGGCGCTGGAGGATCCGGCCTTCACCCCCTCCGCCCTGGTGGGCGACCTCATCCGGTGGACGCGGGAGCGCCTGGCCCGGGAACGGGAACTGCTCGATCGGCTCCGCGCGATCGACGCGTCGGAGCCCGCCGACTGGCAGGACGTCCTGGGCGTCGTCGAACTCATGCGGGGGCTCGACGCGACCAGCGCCGCGCGCAGGCAGCAGGCCGTCCTGTCCCGGCCGGGGGACGCGTCGGTCCCCGCCGAACTGCTGGCCGGGGCGGTCCTGGCCGAGTCCGACCCCCACGTCGCGGGCGCCCTGCGCTGGGCGCTCACCCGGTCGGGCGGCGACGGCGTGGCGACTCTGGCGGCCGGTGCGCGGTCGCGGGACCCCGACGTCCGGCGGCGCGCGGTGCTGGCGGTCGCCGGGATGCCCGGGGCCCCGGGGGTCACCGCGGTGCTCGCGGACGCCCTCGGGGATCCGGACCCCGTGGTGGTCGGGCACGCCGCCCTGGCCCTGGCCGGGTACGGCGAGGCCGAGGCCGTACCCGCGCTGGTCGGCATGGTGGTCGACGGCCGCAGGGACGTGGAGGCGGCGGAGGCGCTTGGAGGGCTGTCCCGGGACCCCGTGTGCGCGGACCGGATCACGGCCGCCCTGACCGATGAGCTCGCCGCACCCGACGCGGAATCCGCGACACGGATCCGTCTCGTCCAGGCTCTGTTCGAGATCGGGGGGACCGCCGTGCGCCGGACCCTGGACCGGCTGGCCCGCGACGGGGACCCCGCCGTCGCCCTCGTCGCCTCGGCCCTGGCCGCGACCCTCCGGGAGCGGTCCTCCGGGGAGGGGGAGGGCCGGGCCGAAGAGGGCTCCTGAGAGCGCGCCGCCGGGGCACCGGCGCGCCCGGTTCCGGGCGCGCTCCGCCGGAACCGGACGCACCGCTCACCGGAACGCGGCGGGAAGGGTCATCAGGTCGATCCCCCACAGCGGCGGAAGCAGGAACAGCGTCCCCGCGATCACGAGGGCGAGGGCGATGAGGTTCAGCCAGAACCCGCTCCTGACCATCTCCATGATCGTCACCCTGCCGGTGCCGAACATGATCGCGTTCGGAGGGGTGCCCACCGGGAGCATGAACGCGCAGTTCGCGGCCATCGCGCAGGGGACCATCAGCGCGTACGGGTGGATGTTCAGGGAGACGGCGAGGGCCGCCATGACCGGGAGGATCATCGTCGCCGTCGCGGCGTTCGAGGTGATCTCCGTCAGGAACAGCACGAGCGCGGTGGCGATGACGACGGTCAGGATCACGTCGACCCCGTCGAGCACGCGTAGCTGCTCGCCGATCCACGCGGAGAGGCCGGTGTCCACGAACCCCGCGGCGATGGCCAGCCCGCCGCCGAACAGCAGGAGGATCCCCCAGGGGATCCTCCTGGAGTCCTCCCACTGGAGGATCCTCCTCTCCCGGGCGCCGCGGGTCGGCAGCGTGAACAGGACCACCGTCGCGACGATCGCGATCACCCCGTCGCTGATCCCCGGAAGAAGGCCCTCCCACAGGAACGACCGGGTCACCCACATGAACGCCGTGCAGAGGAAGACACCGAGCACGAGCTTCTCCTCGGTGGACATCCGGCCGAGGGACCTCCTCTCCTCCCGGATGATCTCCCTGCCGCCGGGAAGCTGCTTGAACCGGACCCTGAGCTTGACGCCCGTCAGGTAGAACCACGCGATGGCGAGGAGGACGACGGCGAGCGGGACACCGAACAGCATCCAGCCGCCGAACGAGACGCTCTCGCCGAAGAGCTCACCGGTGGTCGCCGAGAGGACGGCCAGCGGCGGTGTCCCGATGAGCGTGCCGAGGCCGCCGATGGTGGCCGCGTAGCCGATGCCGAAGACCACGGACTTCTCGAACCTGGGCAGGTCGTCGGCGAACTCCCCGCCCCGCAGCGAACGGGAGGCCTGGTACACGACCGCCAGCCCGACGGGGATCATCATCATCGTGGCGGCCGTGTTGGAGACCCACATCGACAGGAAGCCCGTCGCGACCATGAAGCCGAGGACGATGCGGCGCGGACTCGTGCCGATCGCCGCGACGATCGAGAGGGCGATGCGCTGGTGGAGGTTCCACTTCTCCATCGCGATCGCGAGCGAGAACCCTCCCAGGAACAGGAAGATGATGTCGTTGCCGTACGCCGCGACCACGGCGTCGCCCTCCAGCGCGCCGGTCAGCGGCAGGAGCGCCACCGGGAGCAGGGAGGTGACCGGGATGGGTATCGCCTCGGTGATCCACCAGGTCGCGACCCAGAGGGTGGTGGCGAGGACCGCCCGCCCCGCCGAGGAGAGCCCTTCGGGCTCGAAGAACACGAGCGTCAGCACGAACAGCAGCGGACCGAGCACCAGCCCGGTGACGCGCGCGGGCGTGTAGCCGGGGCCGGGACCGGGACCGGGGTCGCCGGACTCCGCGGCCGGTCCCGCGGCCTCGGGGCCGTCATGGGCGGCGGCGGACCCGCCGCCGGAGGCCGCCGGCTCGGTCCGTCGCGACCTCCCGCGTCCGGAGAAAGTCAGGAGCCCTTTGACGTCCCTGTGCGACGCCCACAGGCTCTCCCACAGGGAGTACGGGTAAGAGGTTGCCATCACTGCACCTTCTTCTGGCCCCCGCCCGGCGCGGAGCGCGGCGGGGGACCGGTTCGGGGGGTACGCGGGTCGGCACCGGCCGGTGGAACGGGGCCTTGGGGACTCCGCGAGGGAAACAGGGGACCGTCGCCGGTCGCGGCACCGGCTCCGTCGTCGGTGCCCGTGGCCGGGACGGCCGTTCACGCCGCCTCGGAGCGGTCGTGCGCGGGGACGGCGGCCCCCCGTGTCCGCGACCGTCGCGGGAGCCGCCCTTCCCGGGCGGTCAGCCGTGCAGGTCCCGCAGGACCTGGTAGAACTCCGCCTTGCCTTCGAGCCCGATGCCCGGGAAGTCGCCCGGCGCCACACGCCCGCGGGTGACCACCGCGTCGTCGGCGAAGCCGCCCGTGGGCTGGAACTCCCCGGGGTAGGACTCGTTGCCGCCGAGCTTGAGGGCGGCGGCGATGTGCAGCGAGAACTGGTGCCCGCCGTGCGGGATGCACCGGCGGGAGGACCAGCCGTGCCGGGCGAGCATGTCCAGGACCCGGCGGTACTCCGTCAGCCCGTAGCTCAGCGCCGGGTCGACCTGGACGAAGTCGCGGTCCGGGCGCATCCCGCCGTAGCGGATCAGGTTCCGGGCGTCCTGGAGGGAGAACAGGTTCTCGCCGGTCGCGATGGGGTTGCGGTAGTCCTCCGACAGCGTCGCGTTCAGGGCGTAGTCCAGCGGGTCGCCTACCTCCTCGTACCAGAAGAGGCCGTACCGGTCGATGGCCCGGCCGTACTCCAGCGCGGTCCGCAGGTCGAACTTGCCGTTGACGTCCACCATCAGCCGGGACCCGTCGCCGCCCAAGACGTCGATGACCGCCTCGATGCGCCTGAGGTCCTCGGCCAGGTCGGCGCCGCCGATCTTCATCTTGACGACCTCGTACCCGGCGTCGAGGAAGCCCCGCATCTCGTCCCGGAGGTCCTCCAGGGTCTTGCCGGGCGCGTAGTAGCCGCCGGCGGCGTAGACGAACACGTCCTCGTCGGGGTCGCCGTCGCCGTAGTGGTCGGAGATCCACCGGTACAGCGGCACCCCCGCGGCCTTGGCGGCGAGGTCGTGCAGCGCCATGTCCACCACGCCGACGGCGACGGAGCGTTCACCGTGTCCGCCCGGCTTCTCGTTGCGCATCATGACGTCCCACGCCCGGGCGGGCGAGAGCTCGCCGTTCCCGTCCAGCAGATCCTCCGGGGCGGCGCCGCGCAGCCGCGGCAGCATCCGCTCGTTCAGGATGGCCGTGGCGTTGTACCGGCCGTTGGAGTTGAAGCCGTAACCCACCAGGGGTCTGCCGTCGACCACCACGTCACTGACCAGCGCCAGGATCGTGCAGTCCATCCTGCTGAAGTCGATGTACGCGTTGCGCATCGACGAGCTGATCGGGATGGTGCCGACGTGGGCGGAAACGATTCGCATGGGTCTCTTCCTGTCGGACTTGGTCTTATAAGTCCCTTATAAGTTATGCGGAGCCTATACTGGCCGAGACGGGGGTCACAAGACCGTGAGCGGGATTCTGGTGAGAGAGGTCACGATGACCGGCGCGAACGTCTTCTCCAGCAAGGGCGGGCTGGCCTACACCGAGCTGCGCCGCCGCATCACCTCCGGTGAGCTCGCCCCGGGCTCACGCCTGCCGCAGTACGAACTGGCGGAGGAGATGGGGATGAGCATCACGCCCCTGCGCGAGGCGGTCAGGCGGCTGGCCAGCGAGGACTGGGTCGTGATGGACACCCACCGGGACGTGCGCGTGGCGCCCATGAGCGCCACCGAGGCGCGCGAGCTGCTGGAGGCCCGTTTCTCGCTGGAGCCCTCCGCCACCGAGCTGGCCGCGATGCGCCGCACCGAACGCGACATCGCCGCGATGAGGGCGGCGGCCGACGAACTCCTGCCGGTCACCCGTACCTGGGGGGAGGAGGCCATCGCGGCGCACCGGGCCTTCCACCGGGCGATCTACGCCGCCTCGCACAACAGTGTGATGACCAGGCTCCTGGACGACCTGTGGGACAAGGCCGACCGGTACCGGCGGATCGGGCTGGAGCTGCCCGCGGGCGCCGAGCCGCGCACCCTCGACCTCAACCAGCACCACGAGATCCTGGAGCTCGTCGCCATCGGCGACGGCGCCGCCGCGGCCGGACTGGTGCGCTCCCACATCCGCAACAGCCTCGGAGCCGTGGTCACGGACACCCTCGAAGGCAGGGAACGCGCCTACCACCCCATCGCCGAGCGCTCGGTCTGAGACCGCCGGAGCGCCGACCCCGTGTACCACCGCTACCGGAAGCCCTCACGGCTCGCCCCGTGCGGGGCGGGCGGGAGGACGCCACCCGTCCCGGCGGGCGCTACTCCAGGGTCTCGTCCACGAGGGGAAGGCAGGCCAGCACATCGTCGTTGACCGCCTGTTGGAGGTCCTCCGCGTGGGCGACGTGCTCGTCCACGTCGTGCTCGGAGAACGAGACCAGGTACTCCGCGTAGTCGTCGTAGACCTGGGCGTTGGGGGTGTCGGTCCGCCCCAGGGTTCCGTAGCCTTCGACCATCGCGCTGTCGATCTGCTCAGGACCGGTGACGAACCCGGTGGCGGGCGCGGTCTCGGCGACCTCGCTCAGCACCCGGCAGAACTCCTCGTCGAGGAGCCCCGTGCTGGGGCTCCCGGCGACCGCCTGGCGCATCTGCTCCCGGGCCCGCTCCTCGGCCGCCGCCAGCGCCTCGATCCGGGCCTCCTCCTCCCGGTAGCCCAGGTAGAGCAGCACTCCACAGGCGCTCAAGACCGTCATGGTCCATCCGGCCGTGATCGCCAGCCGCGACAGGCCGCGCCGCCAGTAGGTGCGCCGCACCGCGAGGTGGCCCAGCACCGCTCCCGCCGGCGGGGCGAGGAACGCCAGGACCACGGCGAGCGCGGGCAGCCGTGTGGGTACCAGGTCCTCGGCCAGCTCCCCGGCGTCACCGGTACCGTCCCCGGACACGCGTCCCTCGCTGCCCGCGCCACCGTCCTCGGACACGCGGTCCTCGCCGGGGGCGGCCGAGTCCCTCTCCCCGGGAGCCCGGTCCGGGTTCCGGTCCGCCTCGTCGTCCACGTCCGCCATCGTCTTCCCCTCGCGTTCTTCCACGTGCGCCGCGCCGTGACGGCCGTGCGGCGTGCTGTCGTGGCGTGTTCGCTCCTCCGGTCCGCTGCGCCGTCACGACGGTGGACGCCGAGGCGCACCCACCGGTTCCGTGGACGGTGCCGACACGGTGGTGATCCCTCTTTCCACCGAGAAGAAGACGCCTGGATATTCACCTTTCAAGAGAACGATCAACGCCATCATGACATCTGGCTGTAAAGAGTAAGGAATGGACGAACCGCTGTGGTGAACCGAAGAACCCCGTCGGCGACGAGACCCGCTTGCCGGAAGTACACGTGAGTGCCCGCGGTGGCCGTTCCCACTCCTGGGCGGCGATCCTCGCCCAGTGCGCCGGGGGGCTCATCCTCTACGTCACCGTGTCGTTCACGGTGGGGCTGCTCTCGGGTTCGCCGGTGCTCGGCACGGCCGTCTCCGGCCCCGTGGTGTTCGGCGCGGTCGCGGCCTGGGGGCGCTGGGCCCCCGGGGCGTGGTCGTCCAGCCGTGTCTCGGAGCAGGCACGGGAGACCCAGTTCTGGGTGTTCGTCCTCCTCGGGCTGGTGACGTGCTTCCTCGGAGGCCAGACGCTGGCCGTGTGGCTCTACGCCGAGTACGGGTCACCCGTCTTCGACGCCGCGCAGAGCGCCCAGAACGCGGTGCCGGTGGCGCTGCTGCTGTTCGCCCTGGTCGTGGCCGCTCCGGCGGGCGAGGAAGCCCTCATGCGCGGTCTGGTCTACCCGCTGCTGCGGCGCCGCTGGCCGGTACTGGCCTCGGCACTGGTCAGCTCGGCGGTGTTCGCCGCTCTGCACGGCAACCTCGTGCAGATCGCCGTGGCACTGCCGTTGGGAATGCTGTTGGCCTTCGTCCACGAGCACGTGGGCAGGCTCTGGCCGGTGGTCGTGCTGCACGCGCTGTTCAACCTCGCCTCGGTGCTGGTGCCCGTCTACCTGGTCGGGGCGATGGCGACCCCCCTGGTGTTCTCCACCGCGCTGGTGGGCGCGGCCGCGGTCCTGACGGTGCTGTACCCGGCGCGTAACGACGACGATCGCGGCGGGAGGGCCCCCTCGCCGGGGTGAGCGCGTCTCGGCCGTCCCCTTGGTGGTTGGCCGGTACCGGCCAACCACCAAGGGAGCAGGACCGGCCCGGTGCGGCGGGGGAGGCCTCACCGCCGCGCGCCCGCGGCCGTCAGGCCGCGCAGCGCCCGCTCGGCGGGTCCCCGGACCCCGTACCGCTCCATGAGCGAACAGGCGAGTACCGACACCGACCAGACGGCGGCCGCCACGAACACCTGCCAGGCCAGGGCCAGTTCCCCGACGCCGCACACGCGCAGGGCCCCGGCCGCCAGCGCCAGAAGCACGGTCTGCGACAGGTAGGCCGACAGAGAACGCCTTCCGGTGGCCGCCAGCGCTCGGCCGAGGACCCCCGACCCCGTGGCGCGGTGTGAGGCGGCCAGGGCGACGAGCGCCAGGTAGGCGGCTCCGGCCAGCAGTCCCGCCAGGCCCTGGTGCCAGGCCGTGAGGGCCCGCGCCACGACGCCGGTGCCGTCCACGCTCACCCAGAGCACCGGGAGGGCCGCGGCGGGTACGACGAGTCCGACCAGGACCGCACCGCAGAGCCCCCGCCGGTGCCGGTGCGGCCGCTCGATCGGTCCCCGGCCCGCCAGCCATGCTCCGAGCAGCGCGCCGGGCAGCGCCATCGACGACAGCACCGTCGCCGGTGTCGCGACGGTCCAGACCACCAGGTTGGCCGCGATCCCGACGAGGCGCTCGTCGAACAGGGCCTGGGCCGCCAGACCGTGGCTGCGGGCCAGGACCGCCTCGGGCCCGGCCACCGCCAGGAAGAACGTGGACACCGTGCAGACGAGGACGGCCCACAGCAGTGCGGACCGCCAGCGGCGGGAGGCGACGATACCGGCGACCGCCACCGTGACGAGCCCGTAGACGCCCAGGATGTCCTGGGGGAAGACGAGGGCGTGCACGGCGCCGAAGGCCAGCAGCCACAGGCCCCGCCCGCGCAGCAGCGCCGAGGCGCGCTGTTCGGCCCGCTCGCGGTCGAGGCCCGCGGCCAGGTCCGCCCGGATGGATTCGTGTGCGGTTCTCGCCAGGCCGAAGCCGAGCAGCAGCGCGAAGAGCGGGTAGGCCCGCCCGTCGACCAGCAGGTGCAGCAGGTTCGAGACCAAGTTTTCATGGGTTTCGGACGCATTCGGGTCCAGCCGAAACCAGTAATGGGCGTTGGCCGCAGCAATGAGGAGCAGCATCACCCCTCGCGCCAGGTCCGGAACGAGTAGGCGCCCGTCGGAGTTCTCCATCGTGCCCGGTACAGGCGTTTCTGCTCGTTTACCAGCACACATGGCAGCAAATTATCAGATACGCGTACTCTGGACCGCCGTGTGGCCTGACAAGGGACGAAGGGCGGTCCTCGCAGGGGTCCGGCCTTTGCGGAGTATTCGAAACCGATGGTGCGCACTCGGTGTGCCACGCCCAAAATATCGGGGGATGTGTCAGTACGACACACTAGGCAGCATTGAAAACCCCCGGATTTCCAGTCGGAACAAGGAGACCCCCACCGTGACCTCCAGCAAGGCCTCCACCAAGGTGCTCGCGGCCGCGAGTGCGGCCGCCGTGCTGTCTCTGACCGCGTGCTCGGGCGGCACGGCCGTCTACGACTTCACCGAGCCCGTGACTGAACCGACCCAGAGCATCGGGTTCCGCGTTCCCGATGAGCTGCTCGAGCTGAGCGACGGCTACGCCGAGAACCGTGTGTACGAGTCCATCACCGTCACCTCGGTCGAGTCCGAGGACCCCTCGCAGTGCGCCGTGGAATACCAGTTCGAGTACGCCGAGGGTGGTCTCGACCGTCTTCTCGCATACGTCGAGGAGACGGCCGAACGCAACAGCGGCACCATGGAAGAGCGCATAGCCGGCCTCCTGACCGGAGAGCCCGAGAGTTCGGAACTCAGCGAGGACTACAGTTCCGCGGTGGTGCCCATGTCGTGCGCGGTCTCGCCGAACGATGCCGAGAACACCGTGCGTGTAGCTTTCTCGCAGATGATCGAGGACGAACCCCAAACTTTCGCCCGCGCCGAGATCGCCGTCATGCAGGGCAACGAGCTGTTCGTCCACGAGCCGGAGGTCAATGACGGCTGGCAGCTCGACTCCAACGGCAGTTGGATCCAGGCCGAGTAGGGCCGAACGGTATCCGGGGAGAAATACGGTCCGTTGTCGTCCGTGACGAGAACACCCCGCGATGAAAGGTCGCGGGGTGTTCGTACGTCACTCGCCGTACCCCCGGTCGCCCGTCTCGGCCTGGCGCTGATCGCGTTCGTAGGCCGCACCGGTCTTCGGGTGCAGCAGTGCCTCGTAGGGGCCGGGCGCCTGGGACGGCGTCTTGACCGTCAGCGTCCGGGGACGGCGCCCGTAACCGTGCAGGTCGTCGTAGAGCGCCCACTCGGTACGCTGCGCCGCCATCGACTCCAACCGCGGTTGCGGTGTCCCCCAGATCGCGCTGGACGTCCTCGCCGTGGTCTGGCCGCCCGCGCCCTGGTCGCGTTCGGGTGCCTTCTCCCCGTTTGAGGACGGAGCGGGGGACTCGCGGGAGGGCTCCGGGGCGTTTTCGGGGTTTCCGGTCAGTCCGGAGGGCTGCTCCCTGGCGGGCTCCGGGGTCGCGGTCGGCTCCTGCGCCCTCCCCTGGGCGGCTTCCGGAGTGGTCTGTCCAGCTCCGAGGCGGGCCTCGCGCTCCCCTGCGGTCTCCGGCTTGCCCAGCGCCTCCCACGCGGAGATCGCGGCATCGGCATCCTCGGGGCTCATGCCGGTGACGAGCATGTCGAACCGCGAGGCCTCACGGTGACCGCGCTCCGCGAGCAGGTCGTTCACAAGGACCCGATCGGCCAGCGCACGATCCGGCCCCTTCCCGCCCGCGTCCGCCTCCACCTGCCGACGCGGTTCAGCGGGCGCGTGCCAGGGGTTGTCGGTGTTGTGGATGATCCAGTCGCTGTCGCGGAAGTGGCCGGAGATGGTACGGCCGAGCTTGGTCGCGTTGATGGGGCCGCTGGACTCGAAGGCACCGAGGGAGAGCTCCCGTCCCAGCTTCTTCTCCCACTTGTTCGACCACTCGGCCAGTGACGGGAAGGCGCCCTTGACCGCCTGCTTGTCCAGGTACCCGTGCCCGCCCATGAAGTCGCCCGGATAGCGGTCGGAGTGGTGCTCCCGCCAGTGCTGGCGGGCGACCCGGATCATGGGGGTGCTGTTGATGTCGAGGTCGAAGTCGCTGGGCACCGACTCGAGGCCGAGGCGCCACATCGCGTCGTGCGGGCGGCGCAGCGGGCGGTCCCGGCTGTCGCCGAACCACTCCTGAAGGCGCTGCGCCGCCTCCGGGTTGTCCGGCAGATCCTCCTCACGGGGAAGGGTCTTGTGCATCCCCGAGAAGAACCCGGCGCCGGTTCCCTTGAGGCGGATGTCCACCGCGGACGGGTCCACTCCGTCCTGGCGCAGTGCCTCCAGCATCTCCGTCCCGAACTGCTCGTAGAGCTCCGGAGTCATCCCCATCGGGGCCTCCCGCTCGGCGAGCCACTTGATCTGGACCGGGCTGATGCCGAGGAACTCCAGGTCGCGTTTGGTGACGGCGTAGCCGGAATCATCGCGCGGCCACCAGTCGGGGTATGGCTCCTCACCGTCGAGGACCCGGATCATCCGGCTGTCGAACGGATCGGCGGGGTCGAGCTGGCCCGTGATTTCGATCGGCTGCCATCGGGGGCCGAATCCCGGGTCCTGCCCGTCCGGGAGACTCATCGGATCCTCCGCCAGGACGGTTTTGTTACCCCCTAGAGCAGGACCCCCGACGTTGACACTGCTTGCCGCGGTCCGCTCCGCGGCAAGTTCCTGATCTCTTCCAAAGGAGACACCGTCCAGCGTGCTCGGGCGGTCACCGGGCAGCGCGACCCATTCCTTTTGCCCGAGGTAGCCCATCCCTGTCAGGGGGAGAGATAGAACGTCCTGTGCGGGCATGCGGTCGATCAGGATTACGCCAGGACCTCCGCGGGTCTCCAGCCAATCGGAGGCGATTTGTCGGTCCGCCGACCAACTCTCCAACGGTCGGCGAAGTGCTTGGAAGCTGGAGCCGACATTCAAGTCGGCCCAGTCGGGCCGGGGTCCTCCCTCCGGCCAGGTCAAGGTCCGATAGCCGATCAGCTCTGAGACTCCGCGTTCGGCGAGGAGCTCCTGGGTCATCTCATACTGGGTGCGCACGAAGTCCCGCAGCGCATTGCGGCTGTAGTCCAGTTCTTTGTCCACGTCTTCACGCATCTTCGAGTCCATGTCCCATCCCAGGACTCGGGGAAGGCCGAATTCTTCTTCCGTGGCCTCCTGCAACGCCAGTACGCGCGCGTTGTTGTTGGACCCGAAGGCCCAAGCACCCATCACTTCACTGACCGAGATCTGGCGTACCAGGGTGTCGGCCTCTGGCCGGTCCATGCGTATAACTTTGTCCGGAGCGTGTCTGGGGTCGGCCGGGTCGAGTTCATCGACGTGGAGGACATCGGCTCCCATGGAGGGGTACTGCTCGTTGTAGGGGACGAGAACGTATTGGTGATTGCCCAATCTCTGTGGCATGTCGCTCCCGACGTTCAGACCAAACGCCGCGAGGGCGAGCTCTGCTGTTGGGGTCCGCATCCTTTGAGCGAGAGCTTCGATGGCGATGGTTTTGGCCTGGGGCGTATGACTGATGCGCCCGTCGTCGCTCAGCAGGGCCTCGCCGATCAGCTGCTGGTGCTCCCGCTCCGGCGAGTCCTGAACGGGTGGGGGGACATATCGCTCCGTACTGGGTGCGGGCTGTTCGTTTGGTTCAGGCGACCGCGGGGACACGGGCGTCCTCTCCTTTTAATATCTGGGGGCGGGACACTAACGGTGGGGAAGCCGAAGGTAGCGCGATGGTTTGACGGGGGAATGGCTCATGGGCTCAGCAGCGAACCCGGTACTGGGTAAAGCGCAGGGGTTTTGGGGATTGGGGCACCGAGAGCGCCGATTAGAGAGGGGCCGCGGGGCAGGGAGTATTGAAGCGGAGGCGTGCCGTGCCCCAGATAAGGCACGCCCTTCATGTCCGGCTGGGCTTAGGCAGGAAGATCACACCACGAACACCACGCCGGTGGCATTCGATGGTGCAGGTAAACAGCGGAGGCGCGGACTGGGAAGTGCCGCTAGATAAGCAGGGCCGAGCGGTACCCTTTGTCCCCGTGGTCAGGTTTCGCGGAGGAACTCCTCGGCCTGGCTGCGGAGTGGCTCGGGGGCGACGGACCAGATCGGAAAGCGCATCAACTCTCGCAGCTTGACCTCCTTCACCTCCCGGGGAGCGTCCTTGCGCAGGCCGAGGTGGAACCAGGCCTGGTCCAGCTCCTTGTAGGGAAGGTCCCAGTACACACCGACGCCCCCTTCCAGGTTGTCGGGTTGAGGGGAAACGACGGCGACCTCATCGGCGGTAGCAGCCGGAGTGATCTCCCTGAGCCTGAGCCCAAGCTGATCGATGAGGGCGCGAAATTGCATTCGGTGGTTTTCGATGGTCTCGGACGAGGGTCGTTCCCCCTCGAAGTACAGGGAGAGGAGCCATCCGTTCTCTCCAGTGCGTCCCAGCTCCAGGACGAGCAGGTCCGACATGTCATCGGTGAAGGTGCGGTGCGCGATGCTCGTCTTTGCCCCGTAGCCCTCGGCACGGGGCGTTCCTTCTTCAAGTTGGAGTGCCTGGTGTAGCCACCGCACCTGGTCGGAGGTCAGGTCTCCGTAGGAGCGAGCCACGAGTGCGGGCAGGAGCATGGTGGGAGGTCCCTTCTTCGGTCTGGTGTGTCCGGAGGACAAAAGGGTCATGCTGGTTGGACGCGTACTCGGGCGGTATGGCTGCCGGTCAGCCTTGCTCGTTGTCCCGTGGGCGATCGCTGAGGAGTGGCACAGGTGTCCTCAGCGTACCGATACAGGGTCTGACGCGGCCTCGGCCGCCCGCCTTGCCCAGAGCAGGCGATCATCCCGGCCCTACTGGACCATGCGCCTGGTACAGCGTGGGGATTGGAGATGCCGGGGTGTCGATCAGGTTTCGCGGAGGAACTCCTCGGCCTGACTGCGGAGGCGTTCGGGGGCGGCGGACCGGGGATCTGAACCCCGGATGGGCGTGAACCCGAACCGCACGGGCATCCCCGCCCCGTCGGCGCCCGTGCCGCCCGTGCCGCCCGATGGCCGGGAGGGGCGGACCTCCTCGGTGCCCGGGGCCGGTGTTCTCAGCCGCGGGCCAGTGCGCGCAGCTCCTCCAGGCTCGCGGCACGGGACTCGGGGGCGTCGGCGTCCACCCGTCCCCCCTGGGGGTCGTCGACCCTCCCGGCGCAGGACCGGAGCGCCTCCAGCGCGGTCAGCCCCTCACCGCGCAGGCGCACGTGCTCCATCGTCCACCAGCCCCGGGCGGCGTTGCCCGCCGTGTCGGGCGGCAGGAGGGGCTGGAAGTCACTGGCCTCCTCGGTCTCCGAGGCCCACAGGTACCCGATGAGGCCGCCGTCCCGGTGCACGGGGAGGTACACCACGGGCCCCGCGGTGGTCGGTGTGTAGGAGCGTCCGACCAGTACGGGGGCCAGCGCCTCGTCGCTCCACCGGTCGAACGCCCCCTGCCCCGCGCCCGGCGCGCGCGCCGTCCCCCCGGCGCCGTCGGCCCCGCGGGACGGGTCGGGCTCCGCCCCGCCCCGGTCCGTTCGGTACCCGTCCCCGGGTGAGAACCCACCGTCCATGGCCGTCCCCGCTTCCTCTCGTCTCCAGCTATCACTGCGGTACCGGGTGACATGCCCGGCTCAGGGGGGAGGGATCCCGTCCGGGCGGTCGGCGTGCTCGGGCACGATCCCCGGCGGGACCGCCCCGGCCCGGTCGTCCTGAGGGGCCCCGGTCCAGCTTGCCAGCGCATCGAGGGCGTCCAGCCCCCGGGCCCGGGCCAGGATCAGGCGGCGCACCCAGGCGCCCTTGGCGTTCAGCCCCGCCGGACCGGGCACTGGCAGGAACCCCGCGGCGGCCCCGTCCCGCGAAGCCCAGAGGCGGCCCAGCGCGCTCCCGTCCTCCCGCAGCACCGGTACGTGCAGCACCGGACCGTCGGTGTCGGCGGCGAACCGGGGCTCGGCGCCCGTGAACTCGGGGCGGAACTCGTCCCGCCCGGCCTGCTCTTCTTCGGTCATCCCTCCTCCTTCGTCACGGTCGCGGGGTGAACGGCAGCACGGTCACCCGCAGGGTCCACTGCCCGGTGCCGGGGTCCTGGAGCGCGTCGTCGATCCTGAAGCGCGTTCCGCGCGGCAGGAGCAGCTCCCTCTCGGACCGGTGCACGCTGCCCTCGCCGATCCAGAGGGCGGGGTGCCCCGCGGGCACGGCCAGGTGGAACTGGTAGGCGGCGGCCCGGTTCACGGTCTCGACCCCCAGGGACCCCGAGAGGAACCCCCGTTCGAGGAACTCCGTGCCGATCAGGTCCGTGGGGTCGTGGAAGGGCCGCCCCGGCGGGGCCATGAAGCCCACGCTGAACACCGAGCGCCTGACCTCGACCGTCTCCGGGACCGGTTCCATCGCCCGGTCGAGCAGTTCCATCCCCTCGCGCAGGAGGTCCCAGGTCCTCTCGGCGTTCTCCCGGGTCGGGGTGTGCCCGTCGAACCACTTCTCGACCCACGAACCGAAGAACCGATGCTCGCTGAGCCGCAGGACATCGGACTCGGGGTTGGAGTGCCGGGAGAAGTCGTTGTAGAACTGCGCGTTCTTCGTGTAGGCCCGGGCGGAGTTCTGCTGCTCCGGGGTCAGGGACGGGAACCGGTCGCCGAGGACGAGCTTCCCGTACCCCGCGCCGTCGCCGTCGGTGGCGAACCGGCGCACGCCGTCGGGGCCGACACTTCCGGGGCGGTCGGCGGGCAGGTCCGGCCCGGCGTCCTGTGCCCCGGTCTCCGGGGGAGCGGCGGAGTCCAGCCCCAGGAGCGCGGTCAGGAAGGCCTCGGTGCCGCTGTCGAGCCCCACTTCCCCGGGGCCGGTCACGGTGGTCTCCGTGTCGGTTCGCACGGTGAGCACCTGGACGTCCGAGGCGTCCCCGGCCCGCCGCTCCGGCGCCGGAGCGGTCTCCGTCCGCGGCGGGGGCACCACCTCCGCCTCGATGTAGAACCCCGGCACCCCGAACGATCCGCCCCATCCCGCGCGGGTGATCCGGTAGGTGGTGCCCCGGGCGAGGACGACCTCTCGCTCCTGCGGGTAGTCGCTCCTCTCACCGATCCACAGGCCGCGGCTGCCCGCGGGCACGGTCAGGTGGACGACGTGCGCGGACTCGGCCTTGTGGTGCTCGGCCAGCTTGTTGCCCAGCGACATGGACATGAAACCGGGCTCGGTCTGGACGGTGCCCACCAGGGAGTAGGGGTCCATGTCCCGGAACCCGTCGAGGAACGAGACCTCGGACAGGCCGCGGACCATCTCGACCGTGTCGGGCAGCGGGTGGTCGACGGCCCGGTCGAGGCGTTCCAGGAACGCGGCCACATCGGCCGCGGTGGGGAACACGTCTCCGTTGGACCGCGCCACGATGCCGCCCGCGCCCGCGCGCTTGTGCCAGCCCGCCAGTTCCGCCTCCGGGTTCTGCGCGTCGAGGATGTACCTGACGAAGCCGGCGGTGTGTTCGGGCACCCGGTCCTGCGCCAGGAGTTCCCGAAGGCGCTCGACGGTGGGCCAGGACAGGTCGTTCAGCTCGTACAGGCTCCAGCCTCGGGCAGACATCGGGTCCGAGTTGATCTGGAGGCGGGTCTCGTCCAGCACCTCGTCCAAGGCGTCCTGGATCTGCTCGGGCGAGAGGTTCTCGCGCACGATCGCGTTGAGCCACCCGTCCGCCGTGTACCCGAGCACGTCCTCGCGCTGCCGGTCTCGGAGGGTGTCGAAAGCGTGCGGGTTGTTCGCCGGATCGTGGAGCCAGCGGCCGTAGGCGTCGGTCTCCTCCAGTGAGCGGAACCGCCGCACACCCCGGTCGTCGACGTACCCCCTGCCGTCGTCGGGGGTCCCGGTGCCGGTGGCGGAGTCGTCCGCGGGGGCGTCCGGGGAGGCCGTGTGCCCCGTCTCCCCGCCGGGGGCGGCCGTGTCCTGCCCGGTCTCCCCTCCGGTCGCGGGAGGGGCTTCCCCCACGGTCGGCGGTCGGGTCTCGGAGGCGGTGCCGGTCTGCTCCGGTAGGACGGCCTCGGCGGACAGCAGCAGGCCGTGGGCGGTCCTCTCCGCGCCGGTGACGCGATAGGACATCTCCCGGGGCAGGACGATCTCGTGGTTCGACGGCCGCGGGCCCTCCGCGCCCAGCCAGAGCCCGTGCGCGCCCTCGGGCAGGGTCAGCCGGACGGTCACCGCGGGGTGCCCCAGGCCCACGGGTTTCGGGTTCAGGGAGACCGTGGTGTACCCCGGGCTGCTCTGGACGGTGCCCACCAGGCCGGAGGGGTGCCTCTCGTCGTACCCCTCCGGGAACCGGAGGTCGTGGGTGTGGGTCATGACCCACGTCGTCTCGACCGCGTCCGGGAGCGGGCGCCCCACCGCTTCGTCGTAGCTTCCGAGCAGTTCCCGCACATCCTCGGCGGAGGGGTAGGTCCCCCCGTTGGCCGCGGCCAGCGCTCCGGCCCTACCGCTCCTGCGGTACAGACCGGCCAGCCGTTCCTCGGGACGCTCCAGCGCGAGGATCGTCCGCAGGAAGTGCGCTTTGGGGGTCCCCTCCTCGGCGGCGTCCGCGATCTCCCGCAGCCGGTCGAGGGTGGGCCAGGTGAGCCCGTTGGCCTCGTAGACCTCCCAGCCGCTGCTGCCGTGGGGGTCCACGACCGAGGGCCGCTCGCTACGGCTCATCGAGCGCAACCGGTCGAGTTGCGTCCGCACGTCGTCCGGGGGCACCAGTGCCAGGTCCGCGAGCCACGGGGTGTCCGAGAACGCCGAGGCGACGCGGCGCGCCTCCTCCGGCAGGGTGTCCAGCCCCGGCATGCCGCGCTCCGCGCGCCCGGCCCGGTGGGCGTACCAGTCGGCCTCCGCGGGCGTCCGGAACCGCCGGACACCGGACGCGTCCAGCCGTCCGTCCGAGAGCGGGTCGGCGAAGGCCTCCGGGTGCAGGACCACCTCCGCGGAGAGCACGGTCACGAGACCGCTCGTGTTCATGTCGAACGTTTCCCTGACACCGGTGATCCGGTAGGTGGAACCGCGGGCGAGGGTGAGTTCGCGCTGTTCGGGGTCGTGGCTGCGGGAGCCGATCCAGAGGCCGTGCGCCTCCTGGGGGACGTTGAGCCGCAGGAGGTAGCGGAAGGGGGCCGCATCGGTCTTGAAGGCCTGTTCGCCCAGGGTGGTGGACATGTACCCGGGCTCGGTGTGGACCGTGCCTTCGAGGCCGTAGGCGTCGTACCTGCCGACCACGCGCAGCAGGTGGTCGATGGAGTGCATGCCCCGGGAGACGACCACGCCTTCGGGCAGGGGGCGGCCGGTGGCGTCGTCGAGGAGGCGGAAGAGTTCCAGGACGCGGTCCACGTCGGGGTAGGTCCCGCCGTTGTGGCGGGCGATGACCCCGGCGTACCCGGAGTTGTGGAACCAGTAGCGCAGTTCCTCGGCGGGGTCGCGGGCGGTGAGGACGTAGTCGATGAGCCCGACGGTGCGCGGGGGGAGGTCGTCCGGGTTCGCCCGGAGCTCGCGCAGCCGGTCGAGGGTGGGCCAGGTGAGTCCGTTGGCCTCGTACAGGTCCCAGCCGTGGGCGGTCACCATGGTCTCCGCCTGCCCGGCCTCGTCCTGGGCCTGGGCCCGCATCAGTTCCAACTGACTCGCCACACCGGCCGGGGACAGGGGCCGGACCCGTGCCATCCGGGTGATCCAGGCGGACCTGGTGTAGGCGTCGACCGTCCGGCGCTGGTCGGGGGTGAGGGTGTCGAAGGCGTGGGGGTTGTTGGCCGGGTCCTGGAGCCACTGGTCGTAGGCGTCCATTTCCTCCGGGGCGCGGAAGCGCCGGTAACCGTCGTCGCCGACGTGCCCGCGGCCGTCGCCCGCCGGAGGGCGCGACTGCTCGTCGAGGACCGTGGAGGAGTCCGAGTCGCCGTCCCCGGCCTCCGCCGACGGCTCTCCGGCCGACGTGTCCGCGCGGACCGGCTCGGCGTCGATCTCCATTCCGTCGTCGGTGATCCGGACGTCGGTGACGCGGTAGCCGAAGTCCCGGGGCATGACCAGCGCGTACGGGTCGCCCGTCGCGCCCCGGTCACCGATCCACAGGCCCCGCGCGTCCTCGGGGAGGACCATGCGGACGACCGCCACTGTGTCGCGCTGCGCGGTCGTGAAGGGCGAGTCGCCCAGGGAGACGGTGGTGTACCCCCGCTCGCGCTGGTCCCTGCCCACTATGGCGGACCGGTCGTCCCAGTCGTATCCGTCGAGTCCGGGCAGGTCCCGTTCGACGTCCAGTGCGAAGGACACCGCGATCGGGCCGGGCAGGGGCCGGTCCACGGCCGTGTCCATGTCCCGGATGAGCTCCAGGGCCCTGTCCCCGGTGGGGTAGGAACCGCCGTTCGCCCGGGCGACCTCCCCCGCGTCGTCCGCGTTCTCGTACCAGTGGTCCAGTCGCAGCCGCGGATCGGAGGAACCGAAGATGTCCGCCGCGACCGCCTCGAACGCCTCGGAGCGGCCTCCCTCGGCGTACAGTTCCCGCACCCGGCTGAGCGAGGGCCACGACAGGCCGTTCGCCTCGTAGAGCACCCACCCGTTGGGGGTGTCGGGGTCGGTGGCGTTGTCCAGGCTGGTTCTGCTCCAGAAGTCGAGCCTGGCCTGGACGACCGCCGGGTCGGAGGTCCCGAGCTGGGCGAGATTGCTGAGCCAGGGGAACGCGGTGTGACCGCGGATGAGGGCGCGCAGCTCCGGCGGCAGGGCGCCGTAGGTGTGCGGTTCACCGTCCCGCTCCTCCATCCGCTCCGCGAAGGCGTCCAACTCCTCCCGGGTACGGAACCCGCGGACCTCTCCGCCGCCCGTTTCGGGTGTCGCGGCCTCGGTGTCGCCGTCGTCCGTGCGGTCGATCGGGGCCCGGTCGGCGCGCGGGGCCGTCGGCGCCTCGTTGTCGGAGTCGTAGCGCTCCAGGAGGGGCCGGTCGTCGTACGCGTCGTCTCCGTCGCTCTCGCGCCCGGAGTCCTCCAGCCCCAGGAGCGCGGCCAGTCCGGCCTCCGCGTCCGCACCGAGTCCGGGCTCGTCGGGGCCCGTGACGGTGGCGTCCGTGTCGGTCTCCGCCGTGAACACGTGCAGGTCGGCGGACCCCTCGGTCCCCGCCTGGTCCGGTTCGGGAACCGGACGCTCCGGCACGATCACCTCGGCCTCGATGTACAGGCCCTCCAGTCCGCGGGAGCCGCCCCAGCCCGCCCGGGTGATCCGGTAGGTCGTACCCGGGGGGAGGATCATCTCGCGCTCCTCGGGGTGCCTGCTCTCCGAACCGATCCAGACGCCCCGGGAGCCGCGGGGGAGGGTCAGGTGCAATGCGTGCGCGTAATTGGACGTGACCCCGGCGAGCTCGTGCCCCAGCGACGTGGACATGAACCCGCGCTCGGTGTGGACGGTGCCCACGAGGGAGTAGGGGTCCTTGCCGTCGAAGCCTTCGAGGTGGTCCAGTTCCTCCAGCCCGCGGATCACCTCGATCCCCTCGGGCAGGGGCCTGTCGATGGCCTCCGTCAGGGTCCGCAGGTGTTCGAGCGTGCGTTCCGGGGGCGGGAACGCGTCGTCGCTCGACCTGGCGACCTCCCCGGCCTCACCGGCGCGCGCGTGCCAGCTGTCGAGTTCCTCCTGCGGGTCCGGCGCGTCGAGGATGTACCTGACGAAGCCCTCGGCCCTCTCCGGAACGCGCCCCTGTTCCAGGAGTTCCCGCAGCCGGTCCAGGGTCGGCCACGCGAGGTCGTTCATCTCGTACAGTTCCCAGCCGCGCGAGCCCATGGGGTTGGTCTCGAACGACGCGACGGTGTCCTGGCGCATCAGGTCCAGAACGATCCCCACCCGTTCCGCGTTCATGGAATCGCGGGCCACGGTGTTGAGCCAGCCGTCGATGGTGTAGCCCGTGATCCTGTTCCGGTGCTCAGGGCTCAGGGCCGCGAAGGCGTGCGGGTTGTTGGCGGGGTCGTGGAGCCACTGGTCGTAGGCGTCGAGTTCCTCCTCCGTGCGGAACCTCCGGATCCCGTTCCCGTCGACGTGGCCCCGTCCGTCGCCCGGCCCCTGAACGGTGCGCTCCGTGTCCGGTCCCGTGACGGCGTCGTTCGTCCCGTCGGGCGCGGCCTCGGCGGCGGGCGGCGCGCTCACCGCCTCGGGCGCGGCCCCGGCGACGGTCGGCGCCACGACCTCGGGCGCGGCGGTGTCGTCCGTCGGCACGTGCACCCGCGCGGTGATCACGGGACGGACTCCGGACGTGTCCAAGGAGTCGATCCGGAACCCGGTCCCCGGGGGGAGGACGATCTCCTGGTTCTGGGGGCGGGGGCCCGCACCGCCCAGCCAGAGGCCGTGCGCCCCCGGCGGCAGGACGAGACGGACGACCGCCGCCCCCTCGCCCGGGCCGACCGGCCGCGGGTTGAGCGCGACCGCGGTGTACCCCCGGGTGGTCTGCTCGGTCCCGACCAGCGCGGAGGGGTCGCGCGGGTCGAATCCGTGCAACCGCCGCGCAGTCGCCTGGTCCAGGTACCAGGTGCTCTCGACCGCGTCGGGCAGCGGGCGGCGGACGGCGTTCTCATAGGAGGCCAGCATGTCCAGCAGCCGCTCGGGCGAGGGGTAGGCGCCCCCGTTCGCGCGGGCCAGGACCCCGGCGGCCCCGGCCGAGTTGTACAGCCCGCCCAGCCTGCGGGCCGCCTCCTGGGGGCCCTGCCTGACGATGTCGGTGATGAACTGTGCCCGCGCGGGGTTGCGCACCCGCTCCACGGACAGGAGCTGGAGCAGCCGGTCGGGGGACGGCCAGGTGAGGCCGTTCGCCTCGTACAGCTCCCACCCGATGACCTGCTGCCGCTGCGCCGGGGTGGAGGCCTGGGTGACGCGGCTCGCCGCGCGTAGGGAGTCCAGCAGCTCCCGGGCGCCGTCCGGGTCCGTCCGGGTGAGGTCGAACCCGTCGGCGAGCGCGCTGAGGGCACGGGCGAGGTCGTGCCGTGCCCGGGGGAGCGCGTTGACTGCGTGCGGGTTGTGCGCCGGGTCGTGGAGGCGGTGGCCGTACCAGTGGGCCTCCTCCGCGCTCCAGAACCTGCGGACGCCGTCCTCGCCCGTGCTCCCCTCCGAGAAGAGGTCGGGCACCGCCCGCGGCAGCCGGACCACGGTCGCGGTGACCACGGTCTGCGGGCCGCCGGATTCGGGGTCGATCCGGTCCTGGACGCCGGTGACGCGGTACGTGGTGCCGCGGCCCAGGGTGAGCTCCATCTGCTCCGGGTCGTGGCTGCGCGTACCGATCCAGAGGCCGCGGCTCCCCTCGGGCACGTCCAGGCGCAACAGGAAGGGGAATCCGTCCGAGTCCGTCTTGAACGGGGTGTCGCCCAGGGTGGTGGACATGTAGCCGGGTTCGGTGTGGACGGTGCCCACCAGCCCGCGGGGGTCGGTGCCCCCGGTCGTGCGCAGGAGGTGGTCGATCGACTGCATGCCGCGGGAGACGGCCATGCCCTCGGGCAGCGGGCGGTCGACCGCGCCGTCCATCAGGCGGAACAGCCGCCGGGTCTCGGCGGCGTCGGGGTAGACGCCCCCGTTGAGCCGGGCGATGACCCCCGCGTATCCCGCGTTGTGGAACCAGTGGCCGAGTTCGGCACGGGGGTCGGGGGCGTCGAGGATGTACCGGATGAGCCCGCGGGTCCGCGGGGGGAGCGGCTGGGGGGAGGCCGCGATCTGGCGCAGCCGTTCCACGGACGGCCAGACCAGACCGTTGGCCTCGTACAGGTCCCAGCCGTGGGCCGTCTGCGCCGTGTCGTGGGCGGCCGCCTCGGTCCGGGACTGCGAGCGCCACTCCATCAGCTGTCGGGCGACGGTCTGGGGCAGGAAGGGCCGGATGCGGGCGACACGGGTGATCCAGGCGGACCTGGTGTAGGAGTCGACCGTCCGGCGCTGGTCGGGGGTGAGGGTGTCGAAGGCGTGGGGGTTGTTGGCCGGGTCCTGGAGCCACCGGTCCTGCCCCTCGACCTCCTCGGGGGAGTCGAAGCGGCGGATGCCGTCCTCGTCGAGGGTGCCCCTGACGTCGGTGTCCGCGTCCGAGTCGTCTGAGTCGTCCGATTCGGCGTCCGATTCCGAACTGGCTTCGCTCTCGTCGTCTCCGTGGACCCCGTCGTCGTGGGCCGTGGCGGGTTCGGCCGGCGGCGCGGCCACCGGTCGCGGTTCCGCGGGCAGGGCCACGGCGGTGATCTCCACGATCCCGTCCGACTCCGTGACGTCGGTGACGCGGTAGCCGGTGCCGCGCGGGAGGAGGAGCGTGTACGGGTCGGAGGTGTCCGCCCTGTCGCCGATCCACAGGCCGCGCCCGCCCTCGGGCACGGTCAGGCGGACCACGGCCGTGCCGTCGCCTCCGGTCGCCGGTGAACGGTCCAGCGAGGTGCGCAGGTACCCCGCCTCCCGCTGATCGGTGCCCACCAGCGAGGAGGGGTCGCCCTCGACGTATCCGGCGAGCCCGGTGAGGCCCTCGTCCCCGCTCAGCGTGAAGGTCACCTCCAGGGGGCCCGGCAGCGGGCGGTCGGTCGCGGCGTCCAGGGTGCGCAGGGTGTCCAGGACCCGGTCGGCCGTCGGGTAGGCGCCGCCGGCGGCCCTGGCCAGGGCACCGGCCTCGTCCGAGTTTTCGTACCAGTGGCGCAGCCGCTGTCCGGGGTCCGGCGCCTTGAAGACGTCGTCGATGAGCCGGATGAGGGTGTGGGAGTTACCGCCGTTGGAGTGGAGCTCCCGGATCTCGGCGAGGGTCGGCCAGCGCCTCCCGTTCTTCTCGTAGAGGGGCCAGCCGTTGAGGTCGTCGCCGGTGGCGTTGTCGTCCGCGTCGTAGGTCAGGTCCTCCAGCCTCTTCTGGACTGAGGCGGTGTCCAGCGAGGGGATCCAGGTGAGGGACGAGAGCCAGTCGCTGGCCGCCTGCGAGACGACGGCCTCGCGCTGGTCCCGGGGCAGCGCGTCGAAGGTGTGCGGGTTGGTGCCCGGGTCATCGAGCTCCGCGGCGCGGGCGGCCGGGTCCTCCAGCCCCAGGAGGTCGGCCATCCCGTCCTCCCGGTCGCGCGGCCACCCGGACCCGCTGGAGGGCCCGTCGTCCTCGGACGGGTCCTGCTCCGCCGTCTCCATCAGGAACACGGTCACGTCGTCGTCCGTGTTCGGCTCGGGCGCCGACCGTCCTGGAGGCGGCTGCGGGGACGGTCCGTCCCCCGGACCGGAGGACTCCTCACCGGTCACCGATCCGCTCCGGTCGGACGCGGACGGCTCGTTGAGGGCGCTGTGGAACGTGTCCAGGATCGAGGCGGTCGCGGGACGCTCCTCCGGCTCCGGCTCCGCCCGGTCGCTCAGGGGAGCGCCGGCCGTCCCGGTGCCGTCCCCGTCCGGGTCCCGCACCTCCGCGGCCGTGTCGTCGGTGTCGGTCGCCGTCCGGCCCGGTGCCGACGTCTCCCCGGGCCCTTCTCCAGAGGCCGGTGCGTCTCCGTCACCGTCCACCAGCGCCGTGTTGACGGTCTTCACCGCGTCCGGTGCGTCGTAGGGGGAGGGCCCCCGGTCCTCGGGGTCCTGCATCGCGTAGCGGACGTAGTCCGTCGTGAGCCGTCCGCCGGGCAGCCAGAGCCGGGCGCGGACCGGGTCGTGGCGGTCGCGGAGTTGGCGGCCGATGCCGCGGGCCAGGGACTCGGCGTCCTGGACGCGTTCGGGAGGGGCGGACTCGCCGCTCAACGGGACGCGCCTGTTGGACGGGTCGGAGAGGACGTACACCAGTGCCTGGGCCAGCGCGCGCGCCTCGCGGATGGAGTGGTTCTCCGGGGCTGGCCCGTCGACCGGTCGCAGCAGCCTCCAGAAGTCGGCTCCCAGCGTCCGCGCCCCGGGGAGGTCCTTGTCCGCGAGGGCCCGGGTGAGTTCGGGCAGGCGGTCCAGGACCGACGCGGCACGGGCGTCGGCCCTCGGGTCGATCCCGGGAGCAGTGGGGTCGGTGCGCGTCTGTCCGGGGGTGTCGGAGCCGCTGTCCGCCGCGCGCTCGGGTCCGGCGGCGGTCGGCGCCGGAGGCGCGTCCGTGTCCGTGCTCCGCGCGGGGACCGGCGTGCCCTCGGCGGCGGGCGAGGCGTTCCGCTCCGGACCGGTTTCCCCGTCGGGGCCGTTCCGGTGCGCGGACCCGGTGCCTTCGCCCTCGCGTTCGCCGCCCGCGCGGTTCTCACGACCGGATCCGTCGGCCTCCTCCCGGCCCGAGCGGTCCTTGCCGTCCTCGGACTCCTCCCTGTTCGCGGCGGGACGCTGGCCGTCGCCGGAGCCGTCGTTGGCTCCCTCGACCGGTTGCGTGTCGTCGCCGGACCGGTCCCCGGCGTCGTCGTTCTCGGGGCGGTCGTCGTCGCGGGAGGTGTCCCCGTCGTGCCCGTCGGGCTGTTCGGCGTCGCGCCCGGGAGCGGTGTGCCCGCTGTCTCCGGTGTCCCGAGGCGGTCCGCTCTCGGTTCCGGGACCGGTGCCGTACTGGTCGCCGCCGCTCTCGGTCGCGGGCTGCGGGGGCGGCGCGCTCTGCGTCCTGGGCCCGGTCTGGTGCTGGCCGTCGCCGTTTTCGGCGACGGGCCGCGGAGAGGGCGGGACGTCCTCCGACGCGGTCCGCTGCTCGGATGCGGGTGCGGTGTCGGGTTGTGGCGTGCTCTCGCCGGTGCCGCGTGCGCCGTCGCCGTTGGTCCCCTGGGGGGAGGGGTCCGGCGCGCGGTTGTCGTTGGTGCGCTGGGGAGAGCGTCCGCCGTTGTCCCGCTCCGAGGACGCGGGGCGCTGGCTGTTGTCTGAGGTGGTGTTCTGCGGTGTGTTCGCGGGTGGTGTGGTGGTCTGGCCCGCGGGGGGCGCCACGGCGACGGCGCACGCGGCACCGGCGAGAGCACGCCAGTGTT
>NZ_LEKI01000065.1:0-28338 GCF_001029525.1 Nocardiopsis sp. RV163
CCGCGCCCCGCCAAATCGGCGGTTTGTGGTGTTCCCGTTCGGGGTAAAGCCCGTTTCCTGTTCCGCTTCCGTGTTTCCTTGGAAGCGCCTCCGAGTTTACCCGCACCGAAGCAGTGCTCGGAACGGTGATCCGGAGGAAGGGGTTGACCGGCCCGTCCGCGGGAACCGCGTCCGTCTCGCTCGGTCTTCCCCAACTCTACCCCCGGCTCGGAGTGCTCGGGACACGTTCGCCCGAACCCGGCCTCAGAGCTTCTCGATCGGCGCGTACTTGACCAGGAAGTCCTTCTCACCGATGTCCGCGCCGAAGTCGATGCGGGCCTTGGTCCTGTCCCCGGCCCCCTCCACCAGCTGCACCCGGCCCATGCCGAAGGAGTCGTGGTTGACCAGATCCCCCACGCTGAGCGCGGGCGCCTCCTTGGCCGCCCTCGCTCCCCCTCGCGGACGGGAGCCGCCGCCGAAGGTGCCGCCGAAACCGCCCCCGCCGCTGCCGAAGCCCCCGGAGCCACGGCCGCCGATGCTGCGGCTGGGCGGTGCGGCCAGGGTGGACTCGGCGCGGCGCCAGTCGACCAGGGGCGAGGGGATCTCGTCCAGGAAACGGGAGGCGGGGTTGTAGGAGGGGGTTCCCCAGGCGCTGCGCACGGCGGCGCGGCTGACGTACAGCAGGCGCTGCGCACGGGTCAGGCCAACGTAGGCCAGGCGGCGCTCCTCCTCGAGCTGCGTCTTGTCGCCGAGCGTGCGGGTGTGCGGGAACACCCCGTCCTCCATCCCGGTGAGGAAGACCGCGGGGAACTCCAACCCCTTGGCCGCGTGCAGGGTCATCAGCGTGACCACGCCGCCCTCGTCGTCCTCGTCGGGGATCTGGTCGGTGTCCGCGACCAGGGAGATCCGCTCCAGGAAGTCGACCAAGGTCGGCGCTCCCGGGTCGACGGCCCCCGCGGCCTCCTCCCCGTCCTCGGCGGGCTCCTCCTCCAGGAGGGCGGCGAAGGTGTGCTCGAACTCGCGGGCGACGTCGACGAACTCCTCCAGGTTCTCCACCCGGCTCTCGTCCTGGAGGTCCTTGGACTCGGCCAGCTCGGACAGGTACCCCGTCTTGCTCAGCACCGCCTCGACGATCTCCGCGGGCGTGCCCTCGGGCACGGTCTTCTCCAGCTCCTCCAGCAGGGCGGTGAAGTTGAGCACCGCCTTGACCGAACGGGCGGCCATGCCGGGGATCTCATCCACCCGGCGCAGGGCCCGGGAGAAGGAGATGCGCTCGCGTGCGGCGAACAGCTCGATCGACTCCTCCGCGCGGGCGCCGATCCCGCGCTTGGGCACGTTGAGGATGCGCCGCAGGCTGACGGTGTCCTCGGGGTTGGCCAGGACCCGCAGGTAGGCGAGGACGTCGCGGATCTCCTTGCGCTCGTAGAAGCGCACGCCGCCGACGATCTTGTAGGGCAGCCCGGTGCGGATGAACACGTCCTCGAACACGCGGGACTGGGCGTTGGTCCGGTAGAACACCGCGACCTGGCCCGGGGTGAGCGTTCCGTCGTCGGTGAGCTTGTCGATCTCGCCGACCACGAAGGCGGCCTCGTCGTGCTCGTTGTCGGCGACGTAGCCGACGATGGCCGGCCCGTCGCCCTGTTCCGACCACAGGTTCTTGGCCGGGCGGCCCTCGTTGCGGTCGATGACCGCGTTGGCCGCGGACAGGATGGTCTGGGTGGAGCGGTAGTTCTGCTCCAGGAGGATGGTGCGCGCGTCGGGGAAGTCGCGCTCGAACTCCAGGATGTTGCGGATGGTGGCGCCGCGGAACGCGTAGATGGACTGGTCCGCGTCGCCGACCACGCACAGCTCCGCGGGCGGCACCACGCTGGTGTCGGAGCCCTCGGCCACGCCGACCAGTTCGCGGATGAACACGTACTGGGCGTGGTTGGTGTCCTGGTACTCGTCGACCATGACGTGCCGGAAGCGGCGCCGGTAGTACTCGGCGACGTCCGGGAACATCTGGAACAGGTTGACGGTGACCATGATCAGGTCGTCGAAGTCCATCGCGCCCGCCTCGTGCAGGCGGCGCTGGTAGAGCTGGTAGGCCTCGGCGAGCTTCTTCTCCTGCTCGGTCTGGGCCTGTCCGGCGAACGTGTCGTAGTCGACCAGCTCGTTCTTGAGGTTGGACACCTGGGCGGAGAAGGACTTGGGCGGGAACCGCTTGGGGTCCAGGTCCATCTCCTTGCACACCAACTGCATCAGGCGCGCGGAGTCGGCGGAGTCGTAGATGGTGAAGCTGCTCGGATAGCCGAGCCGGGCGGCCTCCCTGCGCAGGATGCGCACGCACGCGGAGTGGAAGGTCATGGTCCACATGCTGTTGGCGGCGCGCACGCCCAGCAGCGCCTGGATGCGCTCGCGCATCTCGGCGGCGGCCTTGTTCGTGAAGGTGATTGCGAGGATCTCACCCGGACGGACGCCGCGCGCGGCCATGAGGTGGGCGATGCGGTGGGTGAGGACCCGGGTCTTGCCCGACCCGGCACCCGCCACGATCAGGAGCGGGGACCCGCTGTGGGTGACGGCGTCGCGCTGGGGACCGTTCAGACCTTCGAGAAGCTGTTCTTGGGAGGACACGGCATCCAGGTTACGGCCGCCCGGTGACGCTGCCGCCCCCGTCCACCGGGACGGCCCCCCGCAAGCCCGTCTTGTCGGGCAAAAGCTCCCTGACCGGCGTCTTACCCTGTTTCGGTAGGGGCCTCCGGTCGGGGGCCCTCGTGTTCTGAGAGGGAGTTTCCTTGAGCATGCGTGTGTTCGTCGACTGCGACCCGGGGATCGACGACGCCGTCGCGCTCGCCTACCTGGCCGCTCGGCCCGAGGTGGAGATCGTCGGCGTCGGGGCGGTCTTCGGCAACAGCAGCGTGGACGTCACGGCCGACAACGCGCTGCGGCTGCTGGAGCTGTACGGCCGCCCGGACGTCCCGGTGGCGGTGGGCGCCGCGCGTCCGCTGGTGCAGCCGCCGAAGCTGGCCGCGCACGTGCACGGGAGCAACGGTCTGGGGGACGTGGAGCTGCCCGAGCCCGCGAATCGGCCGGTGTCGGAGACGGCGGCCGCACTGCTGGTGCGCCTGGCCCGTGAGAACCCGGGCGAAATCGACGTGCTGGCCGTGGGGCCGCTGACGAACCTGGCGATCGCGCTGGCCCTGGAGCCGGAGCTGCCGAGGCTGGTGCGGCGCCTGGTGGTGATGGGCGGTGCGGTGCGCGTGGCGGGCAACGTGTCCTCGCACGCCGAGGCCAACATCAGCAACGACCCGGAATCGGCCGAGGCGGTGTTCGCGGCGGGGTTCGACCTGGACCTGGTGGCGCTGGACATCACGATGAAAACGGTGGCCACCACCGAGTGGCTGGCTGAGCTGGCCGCGGTCGCGGGCGAGCGCGCCGTGCGCACGTCGGCGTTCCTGGACTTCTACGCCGACTTCTACTCGGGGATCTTCGGGGTCCGTCAGTGCGCGATGCACGACCCGCTGGCCGCGGCGGTGCTGGTGGACCCGCACCTGGTGACGGAGTCCTTCGAGGCCCCAGTGCAGGTGGAGCTGACCGGGACGCTGACGCGGGGGATGACCGTGGCGGACCTGCGCCCGCGTCCGCGGGACGACGAGCGCCGCCCCGCGCGGGTGGTCACGGGCGTGGCCGAGGACGAGTTCCTCGGGCGGATGCTCGACTCGCTGCGCTGAGCGGCTTCGCCGGGGTCGTCCACAGGTCGCGGGAGGGGGTGGCGGCGCGCCCCGGACGGTGGTCCCATGGATAAGGGGGGTCCCCGGGGCCCCTGCTTCGCCGTGCCCTGCGGTCCGCCCCCGGCCGCTGGCCCGGACTCCGTGGCCCGCGCCGGGCGAAGCGCACGCGGGGGCGCGGCGTCCGGCGCCGGACTCAGACCAGCCTGCGGGCGGTGGCCCAGCGGCTCAGCTCGTGGCGGTTGGACAGCTGGAGCTTGCGCAGCACCGAGGACACGTGCGTCTCCACGGTCTTGACGGAGATGAACAGCTCCTTGGCCACCTCCTTGTAGGCGTAGCCGCGCGCGATGTGGCGCAGGACCTCGCGCTCGCGCTGGGTGAGCCGGTCCAGCTCGGGGTCCACCGGCGGGGCGTCGGTCGCGGAGAAGGCGTCCAGTACGAACCCGGCCAGGCGCGGGGAGAAGACCGCGTCGCCGTCGGCCACGCGCACGATGGCGTCGGCCAGCTCCCTGCCGGAGATGGTCTTGGTGACGTAGCCGCGGGCGCCGCCGCGCACCACGCCGATGACGTCCTCGGCGGCGTCGGAGACCGACAGTGCCAGGAAGCGGATCTGGGGGTGCTGGGCCAGGACACGGCGCAGCACCTCCACGCCGCCGCCCCCGGGCAGGTGGACGTCCAGCAGGACGAGGTCGGGCTGCTTCTCACCGATGACGTGCACGGCGGCGTCGACGTCGCCGGCCTCGCCGACCACGTTCACGGCGCCGCCCAGCTCACCGCGCACACCGCTGCGGAACAGCCGGTGGTCGTCCACGATCACGACGCGGGGGACCGCGTCACCGCTACTGAAGGTCGTGTTCTCGTCTGCCACACCGTGGACTCTACCCACGGCGGGGCGGACGGGGACACCGGCGTCGGGGGCTGTCCGCTTCCGGCCGTCATCCGAGACCGTCACCGGCCGTTCCGGCGTTCGCTCCGGCAGCGGGGCCGGCGACCGGGGCCGCCCGTGCCCCGCGCCCGGTTCGGGGCTAGGGCAGGTCGGGGATGCGCGGCATACGCAGCTGCACCTCGGTGCCCTCTCCGGGGCCGGTGCGGATGCGCGCGGAGCCGCCGTGGCGTTCCATCCGGCCCAGGATGGAGCCGCGCACGCCCATGCGGTCCTCGGGGACGGCGTCCATGTCGAACCCGGCGCCGCGGTCGCGGACGAACACCAGCACCTCCTCCTGGTCGACCTCGCCGAACACCGAGACGCTGTCCGTCCCGGCGTACTTGGAGGCGTTGACCATTGCCTCGCGGGCGGCGCGGAGCATGGCGGCCAGCGCGTCGTCCATGGGGCAGTCGCCCACGCACACCACTTCGAGGGGGACCCCGTGCTCCTCCTCGACCTCGGCGGCGACGCGTTCGAGCGCGGGCGAGACGGTGGTGTCGGCGTCGGCGGGCCGCTGGTAGAGCCAGCTGCGCAGGGCGCGCTCCTGGACGCGGGCGAGGCGCTGCACCTCGCGGGGGTCCTCGGCCCGGCGCTGGATGAGGGTCAGGGTGTGCAGGACGGAGTCGTGGATGTGGGCGGCGAGTTCGGCGCGCTCGGCGTTGCGGATGCGCTCGCGGCGCTCCTGGTCGCGTTCGCGGACCAGCCCGATGATCCAGGGGGCCACGATGAGCGAGATGCCCGCGAGCACGGTGAAGGCGAAGGTCAGGCCGGCGCGGGCGTTCTGGAGCTGTTCCTGGAAGACCAGGAAGCCGATGGCGCCGACGACGACGAGCAGCACGCCCGCGCCCGCGCGCATGATGCCCTTGGGTGAGGAGCGGCTGACGGTGCTGGTCATCCACTGGTCGCGCTGGGACGGGTTGGCCTGCTGCCAGAGGATGATGCCGCCGAGGGCGCCGAAGACCACGAACCACAGCAGCGGGTCGAAGACGCCGCCGAAAAGGAGGAACAGGAGGCCGAGCCCGGCGGCGAGACCGACGTAGGCGACGAGCTGGGAGAGGTCGCGGCCCTTGCGTCGGCTCTCGGACTCGGCTGTCGCCTCCTCCGGGGGGTCGTCGGGGACGAAGAAGTACAGGGCGGCGTAGACGGCGATGCCGATGCCGCCCACGGACAGCGCCATGAAGGCGAGGCGGACCACCACCGGGTCCAGGCCCAGGTGGCGGGCGAGCCCGGCGGCGACGCCGCCGAGGAGCCTGCCCCTGACCGCGCGGGTGAGCCGCGGGGTGTCCGCGGCCGTTGCTGCCACCGCCCGATCACCGCTTTCGTCCGTGCGGCGGGGAGGATGTACGCACCCGCCGCGTTCGTGGGTCCTGTGCTGTCCAGGATGCCCCCTCCGGAGCGGGCCGGGCATCGGGGGCGCGCCCCTGGTCCTGGCCGGGCCCCCGTCAGGGTGGGTTCAGGGTCGTCCCGGATGTGCTGGTGGGCGGCGGCGGGTGACCATGGGTGGGTGAGGAGAGCGCGGTGAGTGACCATGACTGACGACCCGGTACCGGAGGGCGCCCCGGCCGCGTCGGCTTCCGTTACGGCGGAGGCGGACGCCGGGGCTTCCGTGCGCGAGCTGCGCAAGGGGGACGAGGACAAGGTCCTGGCCGGTGTGTGCGCGGGCCTGGGCCGGTACACCGGGGTCGATCCGGTGGTGTGGCGCGCGGCCTTCGTACTGACCTCGTTCGCCGGGGCGACGGGTCTGCTGCTCTACATCGCCGCGTGGATGCTCATGCGCGACGCCCAGGGTGTTCCGGCGACGTTCGAGCAGATGCTCGACCGCAGCATCCCGCCCCGTACGGTGCCCAAGCTGCTCGCGGTGGGGTTGGCGGTCGCGACGACGTTCAGCCTGGTCGGCGGACTGGGGTGGTCGACGCTGGTGCTGGCGGTGCCCCTGGTGCTGGGGCTGCTGGCCGCGCGCAACCGGGGCGTGGACCTTCGGACGGCGTTCACCGAACTGCGCGAGGACCTGCGGGCCACGGACCCGCCGCCCGCGACGCCCTCCCCGGAGCCGACCGCGACCTACTACAACCCGGCCCAGCCGTGGGCGTCCGCGCCGCAGGGGCCGGTGGACCTGGCGGTGGTGGCGGAGCGCGGCGCCGGGGGGGACGAGGACGAGGAGGAGGGTCGTTCCGGCGAGTCGGGCGGGTCCGACGCGCGGGTGGTGCAGGACGGGGCGTGCGGTCCCGAGGGCAGGCGTCTGCCGCTGGCCTCCCTGGCCCTGTGGACGGTCGCGGTCGGGGCGATCGTGGTGTCGGTGCTGGAGTTCGGCTGGTCGTCCTCGCTGTGGAGCGGGCGGACGGCCGACCTGCTGTTCGGACCTGAGACCGGGGTGTTCTTCCTGGCCGGGTCGCTGGCGGTGGTCGGCGTGTACGCGCTGGTCGGCGCCTGGGCGGGTAACCCGCGAGGGCTGCTCCCGATGGGCGCGGCGGCCGTTCTGCTGCTGGTGCTGGCGTCGGTGACCGACCTGGCACGGGTGCGGATCGGCGACGAGACGTGGCGGCCGACCACGGTGGCCGCGGCGGAGTCCGGCGACCACCGGCTCACCGTGGGTTCGGGGACCCTGGACCTGACCGGGCTGGAGGACTTGGAGCCCGGCGAGGCCATCGACGTGTCGCTGTGGATGGGGGCGGGCCGCGTGGAGCTGGTCCTGCCCGAGGACGCGGAGGTCGCGGTGCACTCGACGATCGGTCTGGGGGGCGTGGACTTCGGCGAGGGCGGGCGGGACGACGTGTTCGGGGTCACCCTGGACTACGAGGAGGTCCACGGGGCCGCGGCGGAGGCCGGGGCCCGGGACGAGGAAGCGCGGGGCGGCGACGGGGCCGGGGCCCCGCGGATCAACGTGCGCACCGACTCACTGGTCGGCGTCGTGGAGGTGAAGCGTGGCGGAGCGTAGGACTGACTGGGGCTCGCTGGTCGCGGGCCTGCTGTTCCTCGGCCTGGCGGTCGGGTTCGTCATGCGCGGCACGGGCGACTGGGAGTTCAACGTCCTGTGGGTGCTGCCGGTGCTGTCGGCGGGCCTGGTCGCGGCCGGGGCGGCCCGAGCGCTCGCCCGGCACCGGCGCGAGCGGCCCGCAGCGAAGAGCCGCTCCGACACCTTGGACTGACGGCCCCGTCTCCGGAGGCGGGGCCGCGAGAACCACGAGGGAGAACACAAGGACCCGCTGGGGACGCGGGAAACGCGGGGCGCCGACCGGGACGGGGAGGCGCCCCGCGGCTCGTCCCGCGAAGGCGGGGCGCCGCGGGCGCGGCCGCTGTCAGGGCGCCCGGTGGCGGGCGGGGCGGATGCCCTCGGCCCGCCGTGGCTCAGGGCCGCGGGCGCTGCTCGGCGATGGCCGCGAACTCGGTCACGTCCAGCGACTCGCCCCGGGCCGAGGGGTCCACACCCGCCGCGCGCAGGGCGGTCTCGGCGGCGGGCGGCGAACCGGCCCACCCGGCCAGGGCGGCGCGCAGGGTCTTGCGGCGCTGCGCGAAGGCGGCGTCGATCACCCCGAACACCTCCTCCCGGCTCGCCGTGGTGGCGGGCGGCGGGCGGCGGATGAGTTCGACCAGCCCGGAGTCGACGTTGGGGGCGGGCCAGAACACGTTGCGGCCGACGGCTCCCGCGCGGCGGGCCCCGGCGTACCAGGCGACCTTGGCCGAGGGCACCCCGTAGACGCGGCCGCCCGGGGAGGCGGTGACGCGGTCGGCGACCTCGGCCTGCACCATGACCAGGACCCGCCGCAGGCTGGGGAGCAGCTCCAGCAGGTGCAGCAGCACAGGGACGGACACGTTGTAGGGCAGGTTGGCCACCAGCGCCGTGGGTTCGGGTCCGGGCAGCCCGGTCACGCGCATGGCGTCGCCGTGGACGACGGTGAGCCGGTCGGCGAGGTCGGGCGCGTGGTCGGCGACGGTGCCCGGCAGTGCCCCGGCCAGCGCCGGGTCGATCTCCACGGCGGTCACGTGGCGCACGTGCGGGAGGAGTGCCAGGGTGAGCGAGCCCAGGCCCGGGCCGACCTCGACGACGGCGTCCTCCTCCGTGACCCCCGCGACCCGCACGATGCGGCGGACGGTGCCGTGGTCGATGACGAAGTTCTGGCCCAGGGTCTTGGTGGGCCGGATACCGAACCGCTCCGCCAGCGTCCGCACGTCGGCGGGGGTGAGCAGGCGGGAGCGGTCGTCGGGTGCGGGTGTCTGTGTCACCCCCACATCTTGCCAGCTCCCGCGCGTCGTCCCGTTTGCGGCGAATCCGGGCGGTGGCCGCCCGCTCCTCCGGCCGCCGTTCCGCTCCGGGCCCGGGCCGGTCGAACGGGTGCGTGCCGCAGTGGGGCCACTGGCTCCGCCAGTCGCCGCCGACGCTGTCGTGGGGCTGCTGGGAGCGCCGGGTCTGCTCGGCGGGGGCGGCGGGCGCCCTTCCCCGGGGCCGGGGCCTCCGGGGTGCTTGACATAACGGATTCGTCCTTTTCGGAAAGTTCGGTACGGTTTTCCCGTGCTCCGTCCGCACGTGTGCGCTCCGGTGCGCCGTCACCGGCGGCGGGGTGGCGGAAATTTTTTCCGGGACCGGAGAAGGGCTCTCCCGCCAGCGAGCGCCAGCACATTAACACCCCTTGCCGAAGCATTTTTGCATCTGACCGAAAAGGCACAGAGACCCGCGGACCCGCGAAAGCGAATTCCCTTTCCCCCTTTATCGCCTTTTCCGTTCCCCTCTCCCCGGCGCACCGCGGAGGGTGCCGACGCGGCGCGCTGGAGCCGGACCCTGCACAATGAACCGAGCGCCGTTCTGGTCGCGCGCGCTCCCTCTACCGCCTTGGAGACCTCCCCATGGGACCCCTGAACGGAATCCGCGTCCTCGAATTCACCGGGATCGGCCCGGCGCCGATGGCCGGAATGCTCCTCGCCGACCTGGGCGCCAGCGTCATCCGCCTCGACCGCCCCGCGGCCGCCGACGCGATGAACTCCGGCGCGGACGGGCCCCACATGAGCGAGGGGCGCACCGTCCTGCCCGCCGACCTCAAGTCCGAGGAGGGCCTCGCGCTCGCCCGCGACCTGGCCTCCCGCGCCGACGTGCTCCTGGAGGGCTTCCGCCCCGGGGTCATGGAGCGCCTGGGCCTGGGACCGGAGGCCTGCCTGGAGGCCAACCCGCGCCTGGTCTACGCGCGGATCACCGGCTGGGGCCAGGACGGACCGCTGGCCCGCACCGCCGGGCACGACATGAACTACATCTCCGTGAACGGCGCCCTGCACTCCATCGGGCGCGCGGGCGGCCCGCCGGTGCCCCCGGTCAACCTCCTGGGCGACTTCGCCGGGGGCACCATGTTCGCGGTCACCGGCGTCCTCGGCGCGCTGGTCGAGCGCCAGTCCTCCGGCCTCGGACAGGTCGTGGACGCAGCGATGGTGGACGGCAGCGCGCTGCTGATGTCGATGCTGCACGAGGACCGCGCGCGCGGTTCCTGGAGCGACGAGCGCGGCACCAACTACCTGGACACCGGCGCCCCCTGGTACGACGTCTACGAGTGCGCCGACGGCCGGTACGTGTCGGTGGGCTGCATCGAGCCCCAGTTCTACGCCGCGTTCCTGGAGGGCGTCGGCCTGGCCGGGGAGGACCTGCCCGACCAGTGGGACCGGTCGGGCTGGCCCCGGCTGCGGGAGCGGTTCGCCGAGGTCCTGCGCACCCGCACCCGCGACGCGTGGGGAGAGGTTTTCGAAGGCGCCGACGCCTGCGTGACTCCCGTTTTGTCCCTGGAGGAGGCACCCGAGGACCCGCACGTGCGCGCCCGCGGCTCGCTCGTGCGCGACGGTGACCGGATCGTGTCGGGCCCGGCGCCGCGATTCGACCGAACCCCGGGCGGGGTCACCCGTGGCGCCCGGCAGCCCGACACCGCGCGGACCCTCCGGGACTGGGGTATCGCCCCCTGACCGAAACCCCGGCCGCGCGCCGTCGGGTTCCCGACCCGAATCCCCCTCACGCCCGCCGTCGCCCGTGCCGCCCCACGCGCGGGGCCCCGCGAATCCCCCTACGCGGCGCTGGGAGTGGCTAGGGTGAGCGACCAGTCCGGCTGAGCGCGCGACGGGGGGTCCGCCATGCCACGACGGCTCGTCACACCGGAGGCGCGCTGGGGAAAGCGCCTGGGTGCCCTGCTGCTGTCCGCCGCGGTGCTGCTGTGCGCCGCGCCCGCGGCGTCCGCCGCGGTTCCCGCCGAGACCGACGCCCTGCCCGGGCCCGGGGGACCGGCCGGGCAGCGTGAGGGACCCGTAGTGCTCGTGGGGGTGCCTGGGCTGCTGTGGCAGGACGTGAACCCCGGGACCACGCCGACCCTGTGGGGGATGGCCGAGGAGGGTTCGATCGGCAACGTGTCGATCCGCACGGCCACCTCGCGCACCTGCCCGACCGACGGCTGGCTGTCGGTGTCGGCCGGGCAGCGCGCCCTGTCCATCCGGGAGCGCTTCACGGTGTGCGAGGCCGCCCCGGAGCCCGAGCGCACCGGCTCGGGCGCGGTCGTCCCGGGTTTCGACGCCTACGTCAGCCAGAACGCGCGGACCGCCTTCCAGGCCCCCGTGGGGCTGCTCGGGCAGACCGTGCGCGAGGAGGGCGGGACCACGCTCGCCGTGGGCCACGGCGCCGCCCTGGGCGTGGCCGACGCCTCCGGGCGGGTGGACCACTACGTCGACGACCTGCGCGAACTGACCACCGACCGTCTGGAGGGGGTCTCCCTCGCCGCGGTCGAACTGGCCGGGCTCACCCGCCTCTACCCCGACTACCCGGACCCGCCGATCACCGACGAGGAGGCCCGCGAGGCCGCCCAGGAGCCGGTCGGCGAGGACGCCGACGAGGACGAGGAGGCGGAGGGGGAGGCCGGGGGACCACCCGAGCCCGACCCCGAGGACGTCCCCGAGTGGGAGCGCGACAAGGCGCTGGCCGACATGGACGAGCGGCTGCGGACGCTGGAGCGCGTACTGCCGACCGGCTCGTCGCTGATGGTGGTCGGCGTCTCCATGGACACCGGGCCCTCCGAGCTCACGGTCGCCGTCTCCGGTGAGGTCGCGGAGACCGGGTTCAGCGGTGAGGGGGCCTTCCTGGCCTCGGACTCGACCCGCCGGGCCGGGCTGGTGGTGCTCACCGACACCACGCCGACCGTCCTGACCGCCCTGGGGATGCGGGCCACCGAGCCGACCAGCGGCCGGGCCTGGCACCTGGCCGACCGGCCGCCGGCGACGGATGAGGCCGTCGGGCGGCTGGTGGAGTTCAACACCGCCGCGGTGGTGGTGGGCGCCGCCATACCGGGCTTCTTCAGCGGTCTGGTCGCCTTCCAGTTGCTCGTCTACGCGGCGGCGGCCTACGCGCTGCACCGCTACTCCAACCGGCAGCGCGGCAAACGCGCGCGCGTGCTGACGCTGACGCGGGCGGTGGCGCTGGCCGGGGCGGCCTTCCCGGTGGCCAGCTACCTGGCCAACCTCATCCCGTGGTGGGCCTCGTCCTCTCCCCTGTTGTCGCTGCTGGTGTGCGTCCTCGCCGCGGACGCCCTGGTGGTGGCACTGGCCATGGCGGGGCCGTGGCGGCGCACCGCCCTGGGCCCGATGACGGTGGTCGCGGGCGCGACCACGGCGGTGCTCTTCCTGGACCTGTGCTCCGGCGCCTACCTCCAGATGAACTCGCCCACGGGGTACTCGCCGATCGTGGCGGGCCGGTTCTACGGGGTCGGCAACATCGCGTTCGCGACGTTCGCGACCGGCATGCTGATGACGGTGGCGGGGATCTCGCACGAACTGGTCTCGCGGGGCTGGCGCCGCTCCGCCGTGGCGGTGGCCCTGGTCGTCGGTGCGGCGACGGTGCTGATCGTGGGCTGGCCGGGCCTGGGCACCGACTTCGGCGGGGTGATCGCGCTGATACCCGGCGTGGCGGTGACGACGATGATGATCGCCGGGGTGCGCGTGACGGCGGTGCGCCTGGCCGTGGTGGCCCTGGTGACGGTGGCGGCGATCTCGCTGATCTCGTGGCTGGACTACCTGCGCCCGCCGGGGGACCGCAGCCACCTCGGGGCGTTCGCGGGCCAGGTGGTCAGCGGCGAGGCTGGTGCGGTGGTGGCCCGCAAGCTGAGCGCGATGCTGGGGACGCTGGGCAACTGGCAGCTGACCCTGCTGGCGGCGTGCGCGCTGGTGTTCCTGTTCGTGATGCTGCACCGGCCGACCCACTGGCGGATCGGCGCGCTCCAGGTGGCCTACGAGTACGCGCCGACGCTGCGGGCCGGACTGACCGGCTCCCTGGTGACCGCGCTGGTGGGCTTCGCGGTCAACGACTCCGGGGTGGCGATACCGGCGATCGCACTGACGGTGGTGGTACCGCTCACACTGTCGGCGTGCGTGTGGGCCCTCCAGCAGAGGGACGAGGACCGGACACCGGCCCCCGAACCCGCCGAGAACGCCCAGTGCATGTGATGCATACCTCATAAAGCACACGGGGAGCAAAGGACGCGAGCACGACCTTGCGTCGCTCACGTCACGAATCGGCCACGGCGCTGTGGTAAAGTCCGTGGCTGGACGGCCTCTCGTGGGAGACACCCGGCGTTCCGCCGGGCGCGGAGCGGTCCGACCGACCGTTCGGAAGAGGCCAGGCACCGCCCTCCGACGGCCACCCCCGCCGCACCGGCGGGGAATGCCCGCCCCCGCGGGCTGGTTTGCACAGTTGCCGAGGGCGGGAGTGGCCCGAGGCAGCGGCTCGGCGCCCACCGGCGCACCGTCCGTTCTCGCCGCCTCCATCGCAAGGGCACGGACACGCAGGAACTTCCGGCCCGGGTCCGTACGTTTGCCCGATGACTCCGTTTCACTCGGGCCCGTCCGGCAGACCCAGGCGAGAAGGGCGTTTCACCCCCGACCCGGGGGCATCACGCAAGGAACTTGATGAACCATCAGCTTGGCCACCGCGCTAACACGACCAACGTCCCGGTCGGCGCGCGCTCGTGGAGCCGCGTGCGGCCCACCGCGCCGACCCGTCGGGCGAGGCCCGAATACGCCGGAGTCGCCATGCCCGACCTGAACATCTCCTCCACCCTGCACGACGCCGGACGCGTTCTGGCGTTGGACGGGGAGATCGACATGGCCACCGAGCACCGCTTCCAGGAGGCGGTGACCGAGGCTCTGACCACGCAGCCCTTCGGCCGTGTGGTCCTGGACTGCGCCGACCTGCGGTTCATCGACTCCAGCGGTCTGCGCGTCCTGATCCGCGCGCACAAGGCGGCCAAGGAGCAGAAGGCGGTCCTGGCGATCGCCTCACCCATCCACCGCGTGCTCCAGACCCTGCGGGTGACCTCGCTCGACACGCGCATCCCCGTCTTCACGACGGTCTCGGAGGCGCTCACGGCGCCGCGCGCCTAGGTCGTGCCGCCCGCGACCTCCGGGCAGCCCCCGGACACACGGCGGCAGCGGACACGGCCGCACCGCACGCGAGAGGGGCGTGACCACAGCGGTCGCGCCCCTTCTTCGTATCCGGGTCCGTCGCCTTCGCGATCGGCGGACCGGCCTAAAAGAGCAGCAACCAGACACCGAGGCCGGTCACAGCCGCGTTGACCAGGAAGAACACCACGACCCACATGGTTCCCGGCACGCCGGTGAGACGGGCGAGCTGGTCGGCGTCGGAGTGCGGTGAGGGGTTGCGCCTGCGCTGGGCCTGGAGTTCGATCACCGGTCGCACGCCCGCGAAGAGCAGGAACCAGATGAACAGGTAAGCGAAGGCCGCCTGCACCTCCGGCGGGGTGAACCAGCTGATCCCGAACACCACCGCGCCGGTCACCACGATCGACACCACGCCGTAGACGTTGCGGATCATCAGGAGCATGGCGGCGAGCACCACGATGCTCAGCCACAGCAGGGCGGTGACACGGTCCGACATGAGCATGAGGATGCCGAGCAGGCCGATGACCGACGAGGCGACGTAGCCCGCGAAGACGGTCAGGACCATGCCTATACCGGTCGGCTTGCCCCGGGAGACGGTGACCCCTGAGGTGTCCGAGTGCAGGCGGATCCCAGTGAGCTGGCGGCCGCTGAGCAGGGCGACCAGAGCATGTCCGCCCTCGTGGGCGATGGTGACGACGTTGCGCCCGATCCGCCAGGGCGGTCCGAGCAGCACGGCCGCCAGTGCCAGCACCGCCGCGGTGACGATGATCCACCGCTCCGGTTCGGGCTGGACCGACAGCACTTCCCGCCAGACGTCGCCCAAGGTTGTTCCCACGTGTGCCCCCGACTCTGGTTCGACCCGATCGTGCACGGGCCCCACCGGTGCGCGCCGCGGTTGCCGGGAGACGCGTGGAACAGGGACCCTTGCCGAACTTTAGGGCATGTGCGGACGTTCCGTGTTCTGTCGTGGAATCCGAGCGCTCTCCGAGAGCAATGTTGATTTCCTTGCGCCGATGAACTGGCCAAACGAGGGTCGCCAGCCTACATTCATCACTGTCAGTGATTTTCTGGCTACTCAAAGCAAGGATTATTGTGAAGCGTATCGCTGGACTCGCCCTTATGGCCCTGACCGCCGGTGCCGTCATCGGCGCCTCCTCCCCCGCCGTCGCGGACGAGGAGCACAACGGATACCACGGTCACCACGACAACGGCTGGCACCACGACCACGGTGACAACGGGCACGACCGCGGCGACAAGGGCGGGGACCACAAGGGCGGGGACGACGACAAGGGCGAGAAGGGCGACCGCGACGGCCGCGAGGGCCGCGACGGCGACGACCGGCGCAAGGGCGACCACGAGGGCCACGGGGACAAGGACAAGGACAAGAAGGACAAGCGCGAGAAGGGCGACCGCGACGGCCGCGACGGCCACGACCGGCGCAACGGCGACCACGAGAACCGCGACGGCCACGGGGACAAGGACAAGAAGGACAAGCGCGAGAAGGGCGACCGCGACGGCCGCGAGGGCCACGACCGGCGCAACGGCGACCACGAGGACCGTAGGGGCAAGGACCACAAGGACGGCTACCACGAGGACGACGACCGGCGCTAGCCGCCGGGTCCGCGCGTCCGGCTGAGCACGGCGCGCCCGCGCGGGAGGGGGCGCGCGGCGCAGACGCGAAGGACCCGCTCTCCTCACCGCAGCGCCGCCCGCGGCCCCCGATCCGCGGGCGGCGCCAGTCGTGTCGTCCGGACGGGCGGGCGGCCGATCAGCCCTCCCGCGCCTCCGCCGCGGCCTTGAGGCGCACCAGGGTCTGCTCGATGCTCCGCGCGTTCCTGGCGGGCATCCCCATGAGGACGTAGAA
This sequence comes from Nocardiopsis sp. RV163, assembly GCF_001029525.1. Taxonomy (NCBI): domain Bacteria; kingdom Bacillati; phylum Actinomycetota; class Actinomycetes; order Streptosporangiales; family Nocardiopsidaceae; genus Nocardiopsis; species Nocardiopsis sp. RV163. The sequence goes on from NZ_LEKI01000065.1 coordinate 15,881, forward strand.
GGCCGGAAGGCCCCTGGAGTAGTCGAAGGTCTCCGTGACACGGGTGCCCCCCTCCGCCAGTTCCTCCAATTCGTAGCGCCAGCGGTGCGGGCCGAAGTGCCGCCAGGCGATGAGGCGGTCCTCCTCGTACTCCACCACCCGGTTGGTGATCCGGTAGCCGACGCCGAACATCCTCATGTCCATGCCGAACTCGCTGCCCCGCTCCAGGCGCTCCGGGCCGAAGAGGGTGGAGAGGACGGTGTCGGAGCCGTCGAACTCGGCGTGCCGCTCCGGCGCCGCGATGATGTCGAAGATCCGCTTGGCGGGAGCGTCGACCACGACGCTCCGCGCAACCCTGTGTTTGGCCATGACCGCATCATGGCAGCGCCGCGCGACCCGGTTCCGGCCACCCCGCCGGATCGGTGTTCAAGCCCGGACTGCGTGACGCTCCACCGCCGCCAGTCCTCCGCCCCGAGCGGTGACGTGCACCACCCAGAAGGAGCCCTTGCGCAGCCCCAACTGCTGGGAGAACGGCGCGTCCAGCCGCGTGAGCGCCTCGGCCATGAGCTGCGGGACGAGTTCGCCGTGCGTGCACACGACGGTCGGCCTCCCCTCGGCCAGGACGCGCGCGAACGCCTCGCGGGCCTCCGCCGCGCCGTACGCGGAGCCGTCCGGGGACGTGCGGATCGTGAACGCCCGCTCGGTGCGCGCGGGCACGTCGTACTCCACCGTGTAGGGCAGCAGCGACTCGGTGCACCGCGCCGCCGCCGAAGTCACCACGCGGGGCCGCCCGTAGGCGCCCAGCACCCGGGGCAGCGACAGCGCGTCGGACCGCCCGGTCCCGTCCAGGGGCCGCAGCAGGTCGTCGTCGGTCCAGGCGCCCTTGTCCCCCGCCGACAGGTGCCGCAACAGGATGACGGGGAAGGTGTCCGCGGGCCCGGCCAGGAAGTTGTCGACCACCCGCACGTCGTGGTCGTAGGTGAGACGGTCGCGGGCCTCCTCCACAGGCACCCACTCGACCAGGTCCACCTCGTCGTTGGGCGGGTAGTCGATCCCCGCGGACGGGTCGGCGGTGGTGGCCGCCCACCACTCCACCTGCTTGGGCCAGCCGTCCTTGAGGTAGCGCTGCGGGGGGAGCCTGCGGCCCAGCACGGGGGTCAGGCCGGTCTCCTCGACCACCTCGCGGACCGCGCCGGTCACGGGGTGCTCGCGGCTCTTGAGCTTGCCCTTGGGCAGGGACCAGTCGCCCCGGTCGGGCCTGCGGACCAGGACGATCTCGGTGCCGCCCGCGCCGTCGCGCCACAGCAGGGCTCCCGCCGCGCGGATGGGTTCGAGGTAGCCGCCGATCGCCGTCTCGCGCAGGGGGCCCGCCCCGTGGGCGCCCTCGACCGATCCCTCCACGTCTCCCCCGTTCGGTACGGTGCTCACCCGCCCTCCACCACGCGCAGGTGGCGGTCGCCGCGCAGGCTGTCCTGGAGGTCGGTGAGCGGGCGCCCGTCGCCGTCGCGGGTGAACCGGGTCCACGTCCCGTCGGGTTCGAGCCGCCAGGACGAGGTGGCGTCGTCCATCGCCAGGTCCATGAGGCGCACCAGCCTGCGGCACTGGTCGGTGTCGGCCACACGCACCAGGGCCTCGACCCGGCGGTCGAGGTTGCGGGGCATCAGGTCGGCGCTGCCGATCCACACCCGGGGCCGCCAGCCGTTGGCGAAGACGAAGATGCGGGAGTGCTCCAGGAAGCGGCCCAGGATGCTGCGCACCCGGATGTTGTCGGACAGCCCGGGCACCCCGGCGCGCAGGACGCAACTGCCGCGCACCCACAGGTCGACGTTCACCCCGGCCTGGGAGGCCCGGTACAGGGCGTCGATGATCTCCAGGTCGACCAGGGAGTTGACCTTGATCCGGATGTGGGCGGGCTCGCCCCTGAGACTGTTGTCGATCTCGACGGCGATCTGTTCGAGCAGGCTCTCGCGCAGGGCTCCGGGCGCCACGAGCAGGCGCTGGTAGTGCTTCTTGCGGGAGAAGCCGGTGAGGCTGTTGAACAGGTCGCTGACGTCCTCGCCCACCTCGGGGTCGGCGCTGAACAGGCCGAGGTCCTCGTACATGCGGGCGGTGCTCGGGTTGTAGTTGCCGGTGCCCACGTGGCAGTAGCGGCGCAGCAGCCCGTCGTCGTCGCGGCGCACGACCATGGACAGCTTGCAGTGGGTCTTGAGGCCGACGACGCCGTAGACGACGTGGCAGCCGGCCTGTTCGAGCTTGCGGGCCCACTGGATGTTGTTCTGCTCGTCGAAGCGGGCCTTGATCTCGACCAGGACCACGACCTCCTTGCCCTCGCGGGCGGCCTCGATGAGGGACTCCACGATGGGCGAGTCGCCGCTGGTCCGGTACAGGGTCTGCTTGATCGCCACGACCTCGGGGTCGGTGGCGGCCAGGGCCAGGAAGCGCTCGGTGGTGGTGGCGAAGGACTCGTAGGGGTGGTGGACGAGGACCTCGCGCTCGCGGACGGTGGCGAAGAGGTCGCCGGAGGTCAGTGCGCGCGGCTCGACGGGGACCATGGGCGGGTAGCGCAGCTCGGGCCGGTCGGTGTCGGCGATCTGGGACAGCCCGGCGAGGTTGAGCGGGCCGGGGACCCGGTAGATCTCCTCCTCCTCGGCGCCCAGCTCCTCAGTGAGTATGGCCAGTGCCTCGTCGCTGATGTCTTGTTCGACCTCCAGGCGCACGAGCGGTCCGAAGCGGCGGCGCAGCAGCTCGTTCTCCAGGGAGGTGACGAGGTCGTCGGTCTCGTCCTCGTCCACCTCCAGGTCGGCGTTGCGGGTGACCCGGAAGGCGTTGTGCTCCAGGATCTGCATGCCCTCGAAGAGCTGGGGCAGGTGGGCGGCGACGATGTCCTCGACGGGGACGAACCGGCCGCCCTCGCGGTCGCCCGGTTCGATGAAGCGGGGCAGGGAGCTGGGGATCTTGACCCGGGCGAACATGCGGCGCCCGTCGTGGGGGTCGCGGACGGCGACCGCGAGGTTGAGCGAGCGGCCGGAGATGTAGGGGAAGGGGTGCGCGGAGTCGACCGCGAAGGGCGTCACCAGCGGGTAGATCGAGCGCTGGAAGTAGCCGCTCAGGTTCTCGCGCTCGACGGTCTCCAGTTCGTTCCAGCGCACGACGCGGATGCCGACCTCGCGCAGGGCGGGCGCGACGCTGTCGTGGAAGCAGGCGGCCTGGCGGAGCATGAGCTCGCGGGTGAACCGGGAGATGCGCCCGAGCAGCGCGCGGGGGTGGTGTCCGCTGGAGGAGGCGACGGACAGGCCGGTGGCCAGGCGGCGTTTGAGCCCGGCCACGCGCACCATGAAGAACTCGTCCAAGTTGCTGGAGAAGATCGCCAGGAACCGCGCGCGTTCAAGGAGGGGGATGTCCTCGTCCTCGGCGAGTTCGAGCACGCGCTGGTTGAAGCGCAGCCACCCCTCCTCCCTGTCCATGAACCTGTCGGCGGGAAGCTCGGGCGTACCGGCGGCGGGTCCCTCGGGCGTTGGCGCTGTTTCCGTGCTCACAGTGGGCAGACTCCCCCTTTTCCATGACCGCGAGGTGACAACCCCGTGAGGGGAAAATGACCGCGACACGACTGCTGTGGACCCTCTGTAGTCCTATGCCCGTTCCTGACGTGGTTTTCCCCTTCCGACCGCGGGTTTTACCGTTCGCCCGACGCACGGGTCCGTTCACATGACACCGGTCTGGAGATCGGGGGGCATGAGCATCAGGAACACGCCGACGCGCATCACCACCTGGATCCACGTGTTGCGGAAGCACGTCCACAGGTAGCCGTAGAGGAGGCTGGCCGTGGCGTAGGTGAGCAGGGCCAGGCCGGTGTTGTAGACCAGGTCGGCCCCCGGCAACTGGGACACCGCGTCGTAGGGCTGGATGAGGGCGTAGGTGAGGGCGAAGACCACCGAAGTGGTGACGATGCCGCCCCAGCGGCCCATGAGGATCTCCAGGCGGGTCTGCACCATCCCACGGAAGAAGATCTCCTCGCACACCGCTATGACGGTGAACGCGAGCACGTAGCCCAGCAGTTGGAGGGAGGGCCCCGGCAGCCCCAGGCGCGGGATGAGCAGGTAGCCGAGCAGGATCAGCGCGATGGCGACCGGGACCATCCCGAGCCAGCGCCAGGGCTCGGACACCTTCAGGGCGACCGCGGGCATGGCGGTGCCCTTGCCGTCCAGGGTGATGCCGGAGCGGTCCATGACCAGCAGCGGCAGGGTGAACAGGAACAGCAGGCGCGAGACCAGCGCCTCGGACATGGCCAGGTCGGTGCCGAACACGGTCTCGTAGGTGGCGAAGAGCAGCGACAGCAGCGCCATGGCCGCCACGAAGCCGGTGAGGAAGAGCCCCAGCCAGCCCAGTTCGCGGCCGATGGGGTGGCCGTCCATCGCCTGTACGACGCGGCGGTCCAACTGCTCGCGTGCGCCGAAGCCCCTGACCATGGCCCAGGCCAGGATGCCGCCGACCAGCATCGGGGACCAGGAGACCAGGAAGAGGACCAGGGAGTCGCCCAGGACGTCGGAGCGCAGTACGGGGTTGGAGAGCATCGGCACCGCGACGAGCAGCAGGGCGACCAGCACCCCCCAGACGAGCCCCCATCTTCGCACCATGGTCACAAGAGTCCCCCCTGTCTCAGAACTCTCATTCTGCCCAAGGGGAAACTAAAAGCTACTCAATGACTACGGTATGTCGCCACTCGCCTCGACATGTCCCGTCACGCCGAGGGGCCGCTCCCGAAGGAGCGGCCCCGGCCGTGAGCGAGTGCGGAAAGCCCTCTCAGAAACCGTTGTCGAGCACCGAGCGGAGGAAGGACTTGGTGCGCTCCTCCTTGGGGTCGCCGAAGATCTGCTCCGGCGTGCCCTCCTCGGCGATCTGGCCCTGGTCGAACATGAGCACCCGGTGCGACACGTCGCGCGCGAAGGCCATCTCGTGCGTCACGCACAGCATCGTGATGTCCGTGGTCTCGGCGACCTCGCGCAGCACGTCCAGGACCCCGGCCACCAGCTCCGGGTCCAGGGCCGAGGTGACCTCGTCCAGAAGCAGGATCTCCGGCTGCATGGCCAGCGCGCGGGCGATCGCCACGCGCTGCTGCTGGCCGCCCGAGAGCTGGGTCGGGTGGGCGTCGATCTTGTCGCCGAGCCCGACCAGCTCCAGCAGTTCCTCGGCCTTGGCGTTGGCCTCGCCCTTGGGGGTGCCCAGCACGTGCACGGGAGCCTCGGTGATGTTCTGCCGGACGGTCATGTTCGGGAACAGGTTGAACTGCTGGAACACCATGCCGATGCGCTTGCGGCGCGCGCGCAGGTAGGACTCGTTCGCCCGGATCAGGCCCGATCCCTTGCGCATGTGGCTGAAGGGCTCGCCGGCCACCCAGATGACTCCCTCGGTGACCTTCTCCAGGGTCATCAGCAGGCGCAGGATGGTGGTCTTGCCCGAACCGCTGGGGCCGATGAGCGTGACCCGCTCGCCGGGGGCGACGGCGAAGTTCAGGTGGTCGAGCACCGTGAGGTCGCCGAAGCGCTTCACCACGTCGTCGAAGACGATCAGGGACTCGTCCCGGGGGCCGCTGCCGACACCCTGGGGCTCTTCGTTCACGGGGGTGTCAGACGGCGGCATAGCGTCGCTCCAGTCGTCGGATGAGGATGGCGGACGGGACGCTGACGAGCAGGAACAGGATCCCGACCAGGGTGTAGGCCTCGACGATGCGGAAGTCCGCGCTGCCGACCTGCTGTGCCTCGGTGAGCAGCTCGGGCACACTGATCGCCAGCAGCAGCGGCGTGTCCTTGAACATCGCGATGAGGTAGTTGCCCAGTGCCGGGATGGTCTTGCGGATCGCCTGCGGCAGCACGACGGCGCCCCAGGTGCGGCTGGTAGGCAGGCTCAGCGCCCGGGCCGCCTCCCACTGCCCCTTGGCCACGCCCTCGATGCCCGAGCGGTAGACCTCGGCGGTGTAGGCCGCGTAGTGAACGCCGATCACGACGACGCCCACGGTCATCGCGGAGATCTCCGCCGGGGTCAGGAGGAAGACGAACACGAGCTGGATGATCAGCGGGGTAGTTCGGACGAACTCCATGACCGCGTGCAGGACGGAGCCGAGGACCGGCGTCCGGCGGGCGATGGCGATCGCCAGGCCCAGGACCAGCGCGATCAGGTAGCCCAGGACGGTGACCTGGACGGTCACCCACAGCCCGGCCAGCAGGTCGGGCATGACCTCGAAGGTCCACTCGAAGTCCCAGAACATCACTTGGCCACCCCCGCCTTCGCGTCGACGGCCGGGGGCCGCAGGAGGGACAGCAGGCCTCCGCCGCCCGGAGCGGCACGGCCGAGCTTGCGGTTGGCACGGCGTTCGAGCAGTCGCATGCCGAGGATGAGCACCTGCGCGATCAGGTAGTAGAGGACGAAGGCCCCGATGAAGGCGACCACCGTCTCACCCGTGGCCTGGCGCATGTTCTGCGCCACGGCCGTCAGATCGGCCACACCGATCAGGTAGGACACCGCGGTGGCCTTCATCAGCTCGATGTTGAGGTTGCCGAACGTGGGCAGCATCTGGGCCCAGGCCTGGGGCAGCACGACCAGGCGCGTGCGCTGGAACCAGGAGAGGTTGAGCGCGACGGTGGCCTCTACCTGCGGCTTGGGAACGGCGTTGATGGAAGAGCGCACGACCTCGGCCCCGTAGGCGCCCAGGTTGAGGCCCACGGCGAGGATCGCGGCGAAGGTGTCGGCCAGTTGGAAACCGGTGAGCTGGGGCAGGGCGAACGCCATCCAGAACATCAGCACCAGGGCGGCGATGCCCCGGAACACCTCCACGTAGACCGTGGCGACGGCCCGTGGGAGCCAGTGGCGGATCGTCCCCATGATCCCGAAGAACATGGCGAGGACGAAGGCCAGCGCGATGCCCCCGAGGGTGAGCTGGATGGTGACCCATGCGCCCTCGGCGTAGAGCGGTAGCCGCTGGATCAGGAAGTCCACTGCGGGTTCATCCCTCGCAGAGTTCGGCGGTGGTCGTGTCGTCGGGCAGGTCCGCCTCGGTGAAGCCCCACTCCTCGCCCAGTTCCAGGAGGCGCCCGCTCTCCTTGAACTCGGCGATCACCCGGTTGACCTCCTCCAGGAGCTGGGTGTCCTGCTGGCGGAAGCACAGCCCGCCCCAGCCCTTCTCCTCCTGGCCGTCGATCTCGGGGAAGAAGGGCTCGGTGACCTCGAAGGGGCCGCCCCGGTCCTGGAGGAGGTAGGTGTGGGACACGCTCAGCATGGACATCGCGTCCACGCGCCCGGCCTCCAGCAGCTCGTAGCCCGCGGTCTGGTTGGGGATGAGCTCCATCTGGTTCTCGGGGACCTCGAAGTACTCGGCGTAGGTCTGCTCGACCGAGCCGTTGAGGACCGCGAGCACGAGGTCGGGGTTCTCAGCGAAGTCCGTGAAGTGCTGGATGTTCTCCGGGTTGCCCTCGGCCACCAGAAAAGCCTCGGGCGAGGTGGCGGTGGGCTCGCTGAAGGCGACCTGACCGCAGCGCTCAGGGGTGATGAACATGCCTGCGGCGATGACGTCGAAGCGGTTCGCGTTCAGGCCGGGGATGAGCCCGTCCCAGTTCACCGAAGAGGCCTGGATCTCGGGGACGCCCAGCTCCTCGAAGACCGCCTTGGCCACAGCGGGGGACTGACCGGCCGGGTTGCCGGAGTCGTCGACGAAGCCGAAGGGGATCTCGTTGGCGAGACCGACTGCCACGAAGCCCTGCTCGCGGAGCCGGTCCAGGGTCGAGGCGCCCTCCTCCCCCTCCCCGCCGCCTCCGCCGTCGACGCGGGTGCAGGCGGCCAGGCCGAGGGTGGCCAGCCCCACTCCTCCCAGGCGGAGTGCGTCACGGCGGCCCCAGGCTCCTCTGCGTACTGCGGTTACCTGCTTCTTCACGACTGCTCCTCGAAAGACTCGCGGGAGCGGCGCCCTCGCCTGGCTGGACGACGGCGCCGCGCATTCGGATCGGAATGCCTGGTGTGGGCGGTGCGCGGCTCCGGGCCGCGGCTGGGGCCACCGCCCGGGACAGGGTGCGGCGGCACGAGTACGGGGTTCTCCCTCCCCGGGCAGGACCGGCAGTAACGGGACCCGATTAGTCCGTTATGCACTGGTTATTCACGTGCAGTCTGGGAGTGATCCGGCCTTTGACCTGTTCAGGGCGGGTCACCTGGTGCTCGTGACTTTGGGTCCGATTGTCCGTCACCCTGGGGCGCCGCCCGCGCGACACTCCGGTGGCGCCTTCCGCGAACACGAACGGGCGGGGCCGACCGGCCCCGCCCGCGTGGTCTGGCAGTCCTGGGATCAGGCGCCTTCCTCTACGACGAGGGGGTAGACGCCGTTCTCGTCGTGCACCTCGCGCCCGGTGACGGGCGGGTTGAACACGCACAGCACGCGGAAGTCCGTCTTGGGGCGGACGGTGTGCTTCTCGTGGCCGTCGAGCAGGTAGAGGGTGCCCGGCGTGATGACGTGCTTCTCCCCGGTCTCCTCGTTGGTCAGCTCGGCCTCGCCCTCGATGCAGTGCACGAGCTCGACGTGGTTGGCGTACCAGAAGGTCGACTCGGTGCCCGCGTACAGGACGGTCTCGTGGAAGGAGAAGCCGACCCTGTCCTTGGCCAGGACGATCCGACGGCTGCGCCAGTTCTCCGTCTTGATGTCGGCGTCGGTGTCGTTGACCTCGTCCATACTGCGAACGATCACTGTGCTCCCCCTCTACGCGCTCTGAGCGCTCCTGTGGTGGTACGGCACACAGGGAGGGGCCGGACGACGTCCCGAGGGTCGCCGCCCGGCCCCGCACCGTGTGGTGTGGAAATCCCCCTGTGGGAGTCCCTAGGCGGGCTGGGCCGCCTTGGCCGCGGCGCGGGCCGCGTCAGCCATGATGTCAAGGTCGGCCGTGAGTTCCTCCTCGCTCGCCGTGAGCGGCGGCAGGAGTTTGGCCACCTCGTCCTCGGGGCCGGAGGTCTCCAGGAGCAGACCCCGCTCGAAGGCCTCTGCGGCGACCTTCTTGGCGATGTCGGTCTGCTCGAAGGCCAGGCCCCGGGCCAGGCCGCGGCCGCGCACGTGCGCACCGAACTCGGCGTGCTCGGCGGCCATCTCGGCCAGGCGGGCGGCGACCATGTCGCCCTTGGCCTTGACGGAGTCGGAGAAGGCCGAGTCGCTCCAGTAGCGGCGCAGGGCCTCGACGGCGGTCACCATGGCCGGGTTGAACCCGCGGAAGGTGCCGTTGTGCTCGCCCGGCTCCCAAACGTCCAGCTCGCGCTTGAACAGGGTGAGGGCCATGGGCAGGCCGTAGCCGCTGATGGACTTGGACAGCGTGACGATGTCCGGGGTGATCCCGGCCTCCTCGAAGCTGAAGAAGTCGCCGGTGCGGCCGCAGCCCATCTGGATGTCGTCGACGATCATCAGGATCTCGTACTCGCGGCACAGGTCCGAGAGCTCGCGCAGCCACTGGGCGCTGGCTGCGTTGATGCCGCCCTCGCCCTGAACCGTCTCGACGATGACGGCGGCGGGCTTGTCCAGGCCGCTGCCGCTGTCGTCCAGCAGGCTGCGCAGCCACAGGAAGTCCGGGGTCTTGCCGTCCAGGTAGTTGTCGAAAGGCATCGTGGCGACGTGGCCCAGCGGCACGCCCGCGCCGCCGCGCTTCATCGAGTTTCCGGTGACGGCCAGGGCGCCCAGCGTCATGCCGTGGAAGCCGTTGGTGAAGTTGACGATGGTCTCGCGACCGGTGTACTTGCGGGCCAGCTTGAGCGCGGCCTCGACCGCGTTGTTGCCCGCGGGTCCGGGGAACTGGACCTTGTAGTCGAGGCCCCGGGGTTTGAGGATGATCTCCTCGAAGGTTTCCAGGAACTCGCGTTTGGCCACGCTGTAGGCGTCGAGGCTGTGCACGATCTTGTCGTCGGTCAGGTACTCGATGAGCGAGGTCTTCAGCTCGGGGTTGTTGTGCCCGTAGTTGAGCGACCCCGCCCCCGCGAAGAAGTCGAGGTAGGGCTTGCCGTCCTCGGAGTAGACGTGGCTACCGACGGCCCGGTCGAACACGACCGGCCAGTTCCGGCAGTATCCGCGGACTTCGGACTCCAGGCGCTGGAAGGTCTCCATCGTGTGTTCCTCGGTTCCTTTATCCCAGGTTCGTGGGCTCATGGCTTGGGCGACGGGGTGGGTCGAACGGGTCCGGTGCGGACGGTCGGTCATGCTCCGGGCCCGGCTCCGAGAGGTCCGATGCGTACGAGGTCCTCGGGGTCGTGGGGGGTGTCCTCCTGGGGGAAGTGTTCCCCGGTGAAGAGCGGACTCCACACTGCCTCGGCCTCTCGGTCCCTGGCGAACGAGGCGAACAGGGCGCGGGAAGCGGTGTTGTCGGCGGTGACGGTCGCTTCGAGGTAGCGCAGGCCGCGGTCGGTGATCCGGTCACCGACGAAGTCGAGCATCCGGCGGGCCAGTCCCTGTCCGCGGTAGGCGGAGTCGACGGCGACCTGCCAGAGGAAGTACGTGTCGGGGTCGTCGGGCCGCACGTAGCCGGTGACGTAGGCCGCGACACGGCCATCGTCGCCGCGGGCGACGACGCTGGTCGTGGCGAAGTCCCGGCACCAGAGCGCGTAGGCGTACGGGGAGTTGGCGTCCATGCCGTTCTCCCGCGCCAGCCGCCACATGTGCGGTCCGTCCTCCGGGGACGGGTGCGACAGGCGCACGCCTCCACGGCCCGCGGCGCCTGGGGCCGTGGCCCCGGTGTCAGTCCGGTCGCGTGCTTGGAGGTTCGTTCGTAGATGTGGCACGTCGATCGAACTTAGCGAACGAATGTCAATGACATTTCGCGGAGGCCGTTCGCGAATGTTTGGGCAGAGCGCTCACGGGTATGGCCCGTTTATTTAGCAGCGCCTCAAAGCCCTGACCTGGCCTTTCGGGTGTCGCCCGGAAGCGGACGGGGCACGGCCCCACGCCCCGCCCAACAGGGGGTTCGGCGCCGCGGCCGAGGGGAGAGGGCCCGGGGCGCCGCCGGGGAGGCCGGGCGCCGGCGCTCGGGGGACCGGCAGCCGTCAGGGTCAAACACAGATCCTCGCGGAGCAATATTAAGCGTGCGTTAAGTCACATGAATCCGGTGGAAAGCTCGCGACATAACGTCACTCGGAGGCTCCGCAGGCGCACCACACGCTACGCCGAAAAGGACCGGCGGCACACCCGAAACGCCGACACCCGGCAGGGCGCGACCTTCGGCGCGGCCGCGTGGGACAGGGGAGCGCGAAAGCCGGGCCCACCCGGGGCGCGCCCTCGGGAGGGCGGCCCGCACCCCGGAAACGCCCTTGAGATTTCCGGTCTTTTCGAGCAGACTCCGTGTAGTACTACGTTGAGTCGTACTACAATTGGTCGCATCGCCGCGCCGCGGTTCCCGGGTCGATCACCCGTGGGCGGTGGGGCGGAGGAGCCCCCTGGTCCGGCCGTGGTGACACGGCACGGGGACAGGGACCACCAGCCACGGATCGGAGGCGCCCGTGAACCGCCTGTACCACGAGAGCGAGGACTGGGTCCTGCAGGGCAACTGCCGCTCGCAGGACCCGGAGATCTTCTTTCCGGTGAGCAGCACCGGGATCGGGCGCGCCGACACCGAGCAGGCCATCGCCGTCTGCCGCAGCTGTACTGTTCGCCAAGAGTGCCTGCGGTGGGCCCTGCGGGCGGGAGAGGCTCACGGAGTCTGGGGTGGGACCACCCCCGAGGAGCGCCGCTACATGCGCCGCGAACTCGTCCCGGCCGGTCGTCACTGACGAGGGCGACGGGGACCGCCGGAGGGCCTCGGCCCGCCCGGCGGCCCGGCCCCCTCGAACCGTCCCCGGTCCGAACCCGCCCCGTCCGCGGCCCGGACGACCGCGCCCGGCGCCGGTCCGCCCGGGCCGCGCGTCCGCCGTCCCCAGAGGATCTTGCGGCCCTCCGGGACACGGCTTAGGTTCTTTCTCGTGCGACCCGCCCACGGCACACTCCGCCTCCTGCGCACGGCCCTGCTGGCCGCTGCGTGCACGGGCCTTGCCTGGGGCGGGCACAACCTGTGGGCCGCCGCGCCCGCCTCACTCGGGGGCCTGGCCGCGGCGACCGCGGTCCTGTTCCCCCTGCTGTGGTACTTCACCCGCACGATGCGCGGGTTCGGCGACATCTTCGCCGTCATGGCCTGCGTGCAGATCCTCCTGCACCTGGTGTTCCAGGGTTCGGGCGAACCCGCCCTCGGCGTCCTCGGCACCGGCGCGGACCACACCGGGCACGGCCTGATCACCCACGCCCTCGGCCTCGCGCCCGGCATGCTGTTCGCGCACCTGTGGGCGGCCCTGCTGGCGTCGGCGCTGCTCGCCCGCGGCGAGGCGGCCCTGTGGTTCCTGACCGCCCTGCTCACCCGGGCGCTGCCGCCGCTGCGCGTGCCCGGCCTCGCGTTCGGCGCCCGCTTACCGGTCACCTGCGCCGCCTCCGCTACGGCTCCCCCGCC
>NZ_LEKI01000066.1:0-28139 GCF_001029525.1 Nocardiopsis sp. RV163
CACCCGCTACGACGACGTGCGTACCGCGCTGTCCCACCCCGCCTCCAGCTCCGACGCCCGCCACCCCGCCTTCCCGGCCCTGGGCAGGGGCGAACAGGCGGTCGCCGCCGACCTGCGCCCCTTCATCCGCATGGACCCGCCCGACCACACCCGTGTCCGCCGCATGCTCGTGGGCGAGTTCACCGTGCGCCGGGTGCGCGGGATGCGCCCGGAGATCGAGCGGATCTGCGCCGAGCAGGCCCGCCACCTGCTCTCCCTGCCGACCCCCGCCGACCTGGTCGGCGAGTACGCCAACCGGGTGTCCACGACCGTCATCTGCCGCCTGCTCGGCGTCCCCCTGGAGGACCTGGAGTTCTTCCGGCGCATCACCACGGTCTCGGGCGGGCGCGACAGCGCCGAGGAGGAGGTGGGCGCCGCGCTCGCCGACCTGTTCGGCCTGATCAACCGGCTCATCGACGAGAAGGCCGACGACCCGCGGGACGACCTCATCAGCCGCCTGGTCACAGGCCCCCTGGCGCGCGGGGAGATCACCCGCCAGTCCCTGCTCTCCCAGATCGGCATCACGCTCAACGCCGGGCACGAGACCTCGCGCAACATGATCCCACTCGCGGCGCTGGCCCTGCTGGACCACCCCGACCAGTTGGCCCTGCTGCGCGAGGACCCCTCGCTGTGGCCGGGCGCGGTGGACGAACTCCTGCGCTACCTGTCCGTGGCCGACGTCATCACCCTGCGCGTGGCCACCGAGGACATCCCCCTGGACGGGGCCACCATCCCGGCGGGCGACGGGTACATCGCGCTGCTCGGCGCCGCCAACCGCGACCCCGCGGCCTTCCCCGAGCCCGGAAAGCTGGACGTGACCCGCTCGCAGCGGGGCCACGTCGCCTTCGGCTACGGGACGCACCAGTGCGTGGGGCAGAACCTGGGGCGCCTGGAGATCGAGGTGGCCCTGCGGACGCTGTTCGAGCAGGTGCCCACCCTGCGCCGGGCGGTGCCGCTGGAGGAACTGCCCCAGCGTTCGGCCTCGGCGATCTTCGGGCTGGAGGAGGTGCCGGTGTCGTGGTGAGCACCGACCGCGACCGGGCCGGTGAGACGTCCGGCCCCGACGGGGCCGAGACCTCGCCCGATCCCGGTCCGCTGCGCCTGCGCGCCGACACCGGCGTGTGCGCCGGAGCCGGACAGTGCGTCCGGGCCGCCCCCGACCTCTTCGACCAGGACGACGACGGCCTGGTGGTCCTGCTCCGCGCCGACGTACCCGAGCGGGACCGCGAGCGCGCCCTGACGGCGGCCGACTGGTGCCCCTCGGGCGCCGTCAGCGTCCACGAAGCCTCCTGACCCCCGCTTCAGGACACCATCCACCGGGCCGTGCCGTCCACGGCCCCGATCCGAAAGGCCCCACGATGAGACGACGATCCCTCATGGCCGGTGCGTGCGCACTGGCCCTGGTCGCGACCGGCTGCGGCGGCGGAGGGGAGCAGACCGCCGCCTCCGAGGAAGCCGCCCTGCGCTACGCCGCGGTGGGGGCGCCCGCCGCAACCACCCACGACCCGCACGGACGGGTCGGCAACGAGGCCGACTACCTGCGCTTCGCCATGCTCTACGACGTCCTCACCGTCACCGACGAGCAGGGCGCGGTCCAGCCGCGCCTGGCCACGGCGTGGGAGCCGGTGGACGGCGCCCTCACCCGCTGGAGCGTCACCCTGCGCGACGACGCCGCCTTCTCCGACGGCCAGCCCGTCACGGCCGACGACGTCCTGTTCTCGCTGCGCCGCATCCAGGGCAAGGGCGCCGAGAACAACGGCCGCCTGTCCATGTTCGACCTGGAGGCCTCCAGCGCCACCGGCGAGCACGGGCTGGAACTGGTCACCCGCCAGCCCTACGCCGAGGTCGGCCTGGCCCTGGCCTCCCTCACCTTCGTCGTTCCCGAGGGCAGCGAGGACATCACCGAGCCCGTCGCGGGCTCGGGCCCCTTCGTCCTGGACGAGGGGGACGACACCACCTCCGTCCTGAGCCGCAACGACGACTGGTGGGGTGAGGCGCCCTCCTACGGGAGGCTGGAGATCACCGCCATGCCCGACCCGGCCGCGCGCGCCGCCGCCGTCGCCTCCGGGCAGGCCGACGTCGCCGGGAGCGTCGCCCCGGCCACCGCCGAGCAGTACGCCGACGGCGGTGAGGTCGAGGTGGTCACCCGTCCCGGCGGCGTCAACTACCCGCTGGTCATGGACCTGGAGACCGAGCCCTTCGACGACCCCGACGTCCGCGAGGCGGTCAAGCTCGCCCAGGACCGCGAGCAGCTCGTGGAGACCGTCTTCCTGGGTTACGGCGAGCCCGGCGCCGACCTCCTCAGCCCCTTGGAGCCCTTCGCCCCGGACGCGCCCCCGGTGGAGCGCGACCTGGACCGGGCGCGCGAACTGCTGAAGGAGGCCGGTCACGGCGACGGGGTGTCCCTCACCCTGCACGCCACCAGTTCCTACCCCGGCATGGAGGAGGCCGCCGTGCTGGTCTCCGAGCAGCTCGCCGAGGCCGGGATCGAGGTCGAGGTCGAGGTGGGAGCCCCCGACACCTACTGGACCGAGGTCTGGAACGTCGAACCCTTCTACCTCAACAGCCTCGGCGGCAACGGCTTCGTGGACTTCTCCCGGATGGCGCTGCTCGCGGACGGCCCCATCAACGAGACCGGCTGGAACGACCCCGAGTGGGACGCCGCCTTCAACGACGCGCTGGCCACCGCCGACGAGGCCGAGCGCCACGCGGCCCTGGGCGAACTCCAGCAGCGCATCGCCGACGAGGGCGGCTACGTGGTCTGGGGCGTGGGCGACGGGATCGACCTCACCGCGCCCGGCGTGACCGACCTGCCCACCGGTCCCGGGTTCCACCGGCTGCGCGTCGAACAGGCCGGGGTGCCGGGCTGATGACCCCCACCCACGCGGCGCCGCCCGGCGCCGCGCCGCGGACGCGGGGAACGGGCAAGGCCCTGCTCCTCGCGTCCGCGCGGGCCCTGCTCCTGCTGGTGGCGGTGTCGGTCGCGGTCTTCGCCGCCACCGAGCTGCTGCCCGGCGACGCCGCCCAGCTGCGGGCGGTCCCCGGAGCGCAGCAGGAGGACGTCCAGCGGCTGCGCGAGGAACTGGGCCTGGACGCGCCCGCCTGGCAGCGCTACGCCGCGTGGGCGGGCTCCCTGGCCACCGGCGACCCCGGAGTCTCCCTGGTCAACGGGCGGCCCGTCGCCGACGCCCTCCTCCAGCGGCTGCCCGCCACGCTCGCGCTCGTCGGGGGAGCGCTCCTGCTTGCCGCGCCCGCCATGCTCGCCCTGGGCTGGTGGGCGGGCTCGGCCCGCCGGGGCGGGGGAGCGCCGACCGCGCTGCTGACCGGCGGCGCCGCCCTGCCCTCGGCCGTGGTGGCCAGCGCTCTGGCCGCCCTGCTCTCCGGGGCCCTGGGCCTGGTCCCGCCGGTGTCGCTGCTGCCCCCGGGCAGGCCGCCGACCGAGAGCCCCGAACTGCTGGTCCTGCCGGTGCTGTCCCTGGCGCTGCCCACCGCCCTGTTCGGCGCGAGCCTGCTCTCGGGCGCGGTGGCCGACGCCCTGCGCCGCCCCCACGTGGCCGACTCCCGGCGCCGGGGCAGCCCCGCCTGGCGGGTCGCGGCCGTGGACGTGCTGCCCTTCCTGCTCGCCCCCCTCACCCGCGTCCTGGCCGTCAGCGCGGGCGGGCTCGTGGCCGCCGCGACCGTGGTGGAGACCCTCTTCGGCTACCCCGGGCTCGGCTCCCTCCTGGTCTCCTCCCTCGCCTCGCGCGATTTGCCCGTGGTCCAGGCCACGGCGGTGCTCGCGGCGGCGGTCGTCCTGGCGGGCCTGCTGGCGGCCGACGCAGTCGCGGCCGTGGCCGACCCCCGGGGGAGGACGCCGTGACGCGCGCACTGCTGCCCGTCCTGCTCGTCGCGGTGCTGGCCGCCGCGCTCCTGGGGCACTGGCTGGCCCCCCACGACCCCACCGAGCCCCTCGGCGTGCCCTGGCAGGGGCCCGTGCCGGGGCACCCGCTGGGCACCGACGCCCTGGGCCGCGACGTGTGGTCGCGCGTGCTCGCCGGGGGAGGGGAGCTGCTGACCGTCTCGGTGGCCGCCGCCGTGTGCGCCTCGGCCGTCGGCGTCGTCGGCGGCCTGGCCGCGGGCTGGGCCGCGGGCGTGGTCGACCGCCTGCTCACCGCGGCGGCCGACCTCATGCTGGCCGTCCCCTCGCTGCTGCTGGCCCTGGTCGCGGCGGTCGCGCTGCCCGGCCGGGCGGCCGTCGTGGTGGCCACCGTGTGCGGCGGGGCTCCGCTCACCCTGCGCGTGGTCCGCGACGCCGTCCGCTCGGTGCGCGCGTCGGGGTACGTGGAGGCCGCCCGGTGCCGGGGCGAGCGCCCGGCGTCGATCCTGTTCCGGGAGGTCCTGCCCGCTGTGCGCGGGCTGGTCGCCGCCGACCTGGGCCTGCGTCTGGTGGTGGCCCTCCAGGTCGCCTCGGCGCTGGGCGTCCTGGGCTTCGGCGCCTCCCCTCCGGCGCCCGACTGGGCGCTGATGCTGCGCGAGAACATGGCCGGCGCGGCGATGAACCCCTGGGCCGTGGCCGCACCGGCCGCCGCCCTGGGCGCGACCACGGTCGTCCTCGCCCTGGCCGCCCAGTTCTCCCCGCGCCGCGACGGCGTCCGGCCCCGGCGCAGGGGTTTCGCGAGAAGGAGGAAGGAGGCTATCGGTGACAGTGGATCCGGTGGGTTCGGTGGATTCGGTGGTTGAGGACGCGGGGCTGAGCGCGCTGGGGATCCGCGTGCGGAACCTGGAGGGCCGGACCGTGGTCGGCCCGGTGGACCTGCGGGTGCCGGACGGGCGGGTCCTGGCGGTCATGGGCGGGTCCGGCGGCGGAAAGACGAGTGCCGTGCTGGCCGCCCTGGACGCGCTGCCGCCCGGGCTGGCGCGCGAGGCCGGGGAGGTGCGCTGGCACGGGACGTCGATCCCCGCCGGACGCGCGGCGCGTCGCTGGCGGCTGGCCCACGCCGGAATCCTCGGCCAGGACCCGGCCTCGGACCTGCACCCCCTGCGCACGGTGTTCGCGCTGGTGGCGGAGGGACTGCCGCGCTCCGGACCGGCGGTGGAGGGAGGTCCGTTCTCCAGTCCAGCGGCGGGGGTGCCGCCGCGCTCCGGAGGCCGGGACGCGCGGCGGGCCGTGCGCGGCGTGCTCGCGGACCTGGGCCTGGACCCCGACGCCGTGGGACGCCGCCGCCCGCACGAGCTCTCCGGCGGGCAGGCCCAGCGCGTGGCGCTGGCCAGGGCGGTCGTGGGCGACCCCCGCGTGCTGGTGCTGGACGAGCCCACCAGCGGCCTCGACCCCGCCACGGTGGAACTGGTGGTCCGGGTGCTGGAGCGGCGGCGCGGAAGGCCCGGCCGGGTGACGGTCGTCGTCACGCACGACCGCGCCTTCGCGGACCGCGTGGCCGACGACCGCCTCGTGCTGGGGAGCTTCTCCGACGCGCGGGGAGCGGACGCGGAGCGCGCCGCCCCCTCCGGCGGCGCCGAGGTGCTCGGGCTCCGGGGCGTGCGCGTGACCGCTCCCGGCGGACGGGAGCTGCTCGCCGCGGCGGACCTGTCGGTACGACGCGGCGAGTGCGTCGCGGTCCTGGGCCCCTCCGGAAGCGGCAAGTCCACGCTGCTGCGCGCCGTCGCCGGGCTGCACCCGCCCTCGTCGGGGGAGATGGCCCTGAACGGCGCTCCGCTGCCGCCGCGCCTGCGCGACCGGGACCGACCCCTCCTGCGCGCGGTCCAGTTCGTCGGACAGGACCCCGTGGGGGCGCTCAACCCCGCCCACCGCGTGGGCACGGCGCTGGCCCGCCCCGCCCGCGTGCTCCTGGGGCTCTCGCGCGCCGAGGCCCGAGCGCGCGTCCCCGACCTCCTCGCGCGGGTCGGACTGCCAGGAAGCGTCGCCGACGCCCACCCCGGTCGGCTCTCCGGCGGGCAGCGCCAGCGGGTGGCCATCGCCCGCGCCCTGGCCGCGCGCCCCGCCCTCCTGCTGGCCGACGAGGTGACCTCGGCCCTGGACGCGGCCAGCGCCCGCACGGTCCTGGAGCTGCTGGACTCCCTGCGCGAGGAGCACGGGCTGGCCGTGCTCCTGGTCACCCACGACCGCGACGTCGCCGCCCGCGCCGACCGGGTTCTGGCGCTGGACCCCGAGCGGCGAGGGCTGAATTCCGAGCGACAAGTCTCCTCAACTGCGAAAACGTGAGGAGTCGCAGGTAGCGGGGGAGCCCGGTCGCGGCGGGCTACCCCGCGTTCCAGCGGGAGGTGTGCGCCCGCAAGGGTGCACACCCTCGGCCCCGGCGCGGAAGCCTGACAGGGTGATCGAACCAGTTGACGTGACACCACGGAGGGCTTTCGTGGGTAACTCGTCGGGTTGGCTGGTCGGAACCGTGCTCCGACCAGCCCTCAGGAGATGTCAACCCCGTGTGGCCAACCATTCCTGACAGCGCTCATGGAACCACACCAGTACCTCGCGGATCTGGGCGCCTCCCAGTCCCATCAGAGCGTCCAGAGGGAAACTCGGTCGACGGTTCAACGAGTCCTCGGGCAGGTCGATACGGGGCACCTCGTTGAGGCGCTTGAGGAGTTCCCGGCGCATCTCGATGTCATCGAACGGTGGGCGGCGCCGCAAATGTTGGAAGACCACCTCGGCGGTGCCCGTGACCGGATAAAGGACGAGCAGCCAGCGATCCTCGACGGATGTCCCCTTTCCCCATGTGGTCAGAGCGCAGCTGGTCTCCTGAGCACCACCCCAGGAGAAGGACCCTCCCAGCGCCTCCCAGTCCTCCAGGAGCACGGTCACCTGCTGGACGACCGCAGGGGACCGGTTCTCCTTCAACAGAGCATGGAAACGGTTGCTGCGGTTCTGGCCCGTGTCCACGTCCATGCCGAGAAGACCGGCGAGTTCTTCGGAGGCCAGCTGCTGACTGGGTACGGGGCGACCATCGGAGAGGAACCGTACCCCCTCCTCAGAGAGCGCCGAAGCAGCGTTGCCTACCCCGGCGATGGGTTCCCCCTTGCTGTTGAACACGCGATGGGCGTTGGGAGCGCCGGGGTGGGCGCGGAGGAAAGCGGACACTGCGATTGGCGCGGTCCCCACCACTTGGGCGATGGCCTGACACGTTGTCCAGCGGCCCGCCGGGACCATGGCGGTGGCCTGGCTGATGGGTTCGGTGCTGAGAAGGGTTTCCTCTGCCACCGTGGAACGGGTCTGGGGTGAGGGCCAGAGCTTGATTGAACGCTCCGCAAGCCTCCGGCTGCGTGCTTCAATCTCCGGCCGTCCCCAGCTCTGTGCC
This sequence comes from Nocardiopsis sp. RV163, assembly GCF_001029525.1. Taxonomy (NCBI): domain Bacteria; kingdom Bacillati; phylum Actinomycetota; class Actinomycetes; order Streptosporangiales; family Nocardiopsidaceae; genus Nocardiopsis; species Nocardiopsis sp. RV163. The sequence continues at coordinate 7,329 of NZ_LEKI01000066.1, forward strand.
TCCGCGATCTCACGGTTCATGCACAGGGAACTGGACTCGAAGATGCGCTGCTTGCGGTCGAACATGTGGTTGGAGAGCTTGGAGTTCTCCGCCGTCATCGTGAGATTGCCGAGGGTGTGCACCAAGCGGTTCTGGAGGTCGGCGACCGTCTCGTCCGGGTCGGTCTGCTCGCTCAGGAGCTGGGACCACTGTGGTGTCAGGCGCTGGGGCATGACGTGTTCGATGGTCAGTTTGGCCTTGGAGAAGTCGACGGGCTCGGGAGCGTTGTAACTCTCCTCAAGGCGACGAAGCACGTAGGTGCGCTGGTGAGCGCGCCCTGACCAGTAGAAGTTGCCGGACACGAGGGCCTTGGTCAGTGCCTCGTCCGAGGGCCAGCGCAGGCGGGGATTCGACAGATAGCGGTGTACGAACTCGTCGACGGCCTCTCCAGGAACGAGTTTGGCCGGCGCCCTGAGAAAGGCGACGTTCAGACCCTGAGTGTGCATACGGACGAGCATGCGGCGCACAAGGTAACTCTCGATGTGGTCCAGGGCACGTGCCACCTCCTCGGCCGAAGCGTGCCCCTGGTCGCGTAGGACCATCATCCTCAAGGCGAGCGGCCGGTAGACGGTGTTTCCCCAAGCGGCGAGGCGTGAGAGGGGAAGGCGCAGGCTCTCGTCCCGTTCCTGCGGGGGGTCGACGATACGAAGGAGCAGTTGCCCGAGGCGGCGCAGCTTTTTCAGTTCCTCGCGGACGGCGTTCTCACCACCGGCGCGGGATACCTTCTCAAGGCGCTGCTGCTGGGTCCGGTAGACCTCCCGCTGCTTGGCGTCCTCATTTCCTCTCAGGATCAGATCCAACCAGGCCAGCGTCTCCAGGTTCTCCGGCCCCAGCTCCTCCTGCATGGGAAGCCAGACCTCGTCGTAGACCTCTTCACCTGTATGAGGCAGCAGCATGAAGACGTAGTTGCGAAGCAGGTCGGTCTGGCTGAGGCCCTTCCCTGTGTTGTTCAGGGACTCGAAAATCCTGAAGACATTGTCCCCTGGGTCGGCCTGGATCTCGACCAGGCTCAACCCGCGCCCGATGGTCGCCTCCAGGGCCAGGAGTTCCTCGACAGAATAGTTCCTGATACGGCTGGTGAAGTAGTTATAGGCGAAGCCCACGTTGTCGGTGCTGCCTGCTTGGGCGTCACCATCGATGATGGCTTGGAAAGCCTTGAGATCGGACTGTGTCGGTACGATCCGGTATTTGTCGAGGCGCCTCTTGTACTGGTTGACGAGATAGGTGTTATGGATCCGCTCGGCTTCTCCGGGCTCTTCCGGGTCGCCCTTGTCGACTACCCGCAGTCGGTCGCGGATCGCCGCGAAAGCGATGGTGAGCGTGGTGAGCCTCTGCTGTCCGTCGATGAGCAGCCATCGTGTCATGTCACTCGCAGCTGAGAGACCGGGGGCCAACACCACCGAGCCCATGAAGTGACCAGTGGAGGCCGTCCACTGGGACTCGGATTCCTGGACGGTGGCAGCCTGTTCGGTGAGGTCGTCCCAGAGTTGTCCGAGCTCTTTCTTGGTCCATGAGTAGGGGCGCTGGTAGAGGGGGACTTGGAACTGCTTGGTGCCTTCGACCATCTTCTGGAACGTGGTCTCGTATGCCTTCATACGCACGCATTCTTTTACGGGGGGTGAACAGGGGACTCTGTCGGTGGTCGGTCCGCTTCGGAGGGGGCTCGCTTGGCTCGGGCGCATCGTGTGTGGGCCATCGGCGCCCGTCACCGATGTTCTGCGGGAAACGGCACTGACCAGCATAGGGAACGGAGAACCACTTGGCAGGGGATCAGGGGAAACCGGCCGAAACCGGCCCCCTGACCCCTGCCGGAGCGGTTCAGGCGACGTCGCCGACGAAGTAGACGGTCTCGCGCATGTAGTCGTCCATCTCCTCCCAGTCGCTGAGCGTCAGTTCGACCTGGAGGTAGGACTCCTCCTCGGGGAGTGCGCAGCCGAAGCCCGCGGTGGCGGTGCGTCCGTCCATGACCGCCGAGGTGAACCCGGTGCCGGTCTGGTCGGTGTACACGTCCTCGGCGGTGCGGCCCTCCTCGCCGACCTGGCAGTAGACCGAGAGGTAGGTGAGGTCGACCGGGGCGCCGGTGGCGTTGTCGAACTGCACGTCGAAGTACACGTACGGGGTGCTCTCGGGCATGTCCCACTCGCCGGAGACGCGGCGCTCGACGCCCGCCAGCCGGACCGTGAGGCCGTCGGCGTAGGTGTACTCGGAGCCGAATTCCTCCTCGACCGTGCCGGGCGTCTCCTCCTCGGCGGCCTCGGCGGCCTCCTCCTGCGCGGCGGGCGGCTCGGCGGAGTCCTGCACGGGTTCCAGGTCCACGATCTGGTTCTCGTCGGGCGCGTCGGCGCAGCCGGTGGCGAGGGTGAGCAGGACCACGAACAGGACGCCGCTGAGGGCGGGCTTGAGGTTCTTCACGGGGGGTCTCCTCCAACGGGGGAAGTGGCGGCCGGGGGTGGCCGCGTCCGGATGGTCGCCGCGCGCTCGCCCGGGGTCCGGGCCGTCGTGCGCTGGCGGGATCCAGCATGCGGCGCGACACGCGCGAAGGAGAAGTCTGTGAGTCGGCAAGGGGGGTTATCAGACAAATAAGGAACGCGATGGGTCGTGCGTGCGTCACCGTGCCCTCGCGCGCACGCGTGAGGCCGGGGAGCCCTCCCCGGGCTCCCCGGCCTCGTCAGGACCTGCGGGCGGTGCTCAGCGCCGAGCGGCGGTGGGCGCGTCCAGCCCGGCGAGCTCCTCCATCTGCTTGATGACGTCCTCGATCGCCTTCTTCTCCTGGTCCGGCGGATAGTTGAACTTGGCCAGCAGGCGGCGCACCCGGCTGCGCAGCTTGGCCCGCACCGGCTCGCGCGAGAGCCAGTCGGTGCTCAGGTTCTTGGCGACGTCCTTGACCAGGGCGCGGGCGATGTCGGCCAGGACCTCGTCCTTCATCAGCTCCCGGGCGCTCTCGCTCTTGCACACGGCGTCGTAGAAGGCCAGTTCCTTGTAGTTGAGCGGGGGGTCGAAGCGATCGCCCCGCTGGAACTCGGCCACGGCGTCCTGCGCCAGGGCGAAGAGCTCGGCCAGCACCTGGGCGCTCGTGAGCTGCTCGCGCATGTAGCGGATCATGAGCGCCTCCAGCCGCTCGGTGAAGCGCTCCCGGCTGATGGCGTTGTACCGGGTGGCCTCGCGCAGCTTCTCCCGGGCGAGCCGGTGCAGCGCCTCCACCGCAAGGTTGGGGGTCTCCGAGTCCTGGAGGCGGCGCAGCTGGACCTCGTTGAGTCGGGTGATGTCCAGCCGACCCAGGCCCGACTCGGCGTACAGGTCGGTGATCTCCTCGGCGTCCACCGCCGAGGCCGCCAGCTGCGACAGGTACATGCTGATCTCGGCGGGCAGCGCCTCACCCCGTGCCTCACGGTTGGCGGCCTCCAGCTTGACCACCCAGGCGCGCACCTCCACGAAGAAGGCGATGTCGCGGCGCCAGTGCTCCAGGTCCCCGAACCGCTCGCTGATCTGCGAGCTCATCGCGCACAGCTGGTGGAAGCGCTCCAGTTTGGTCGCGCTCTCACGGAAGCGCTGCGACAGGGACTTGCCGTCCCCGTCCTCGGGCTTGCGCTGGGCCTCGCGGGAGACCAGGTGATCGGAGACCAGCTTCAGCGCCCGCAGCCGGGAGTGGTCGCCGCTCGCGGCCAGGAGCCTGCGCCAGTCGATCCCCGACAGCAGGCCGCAGATGGTCTCGTACTCGTTGCGGACCTCGGTGATGGCCCGGTCGATGTCCCTGCCCAGGGTCTTGTCCCGCTGGTCGCCGGGTGAGTACTCGGCCAGGGCCTTGCGCAGGTTCTCGGACAGCGGGGCGTAGCCCACGAGCAGCCCGTCCTGCTTGTCGCGGAACCGCCGGTTGACGCGGGCCAGGGCCTGCATCAGGTTCGCGCCGCTCATGGACCGGTCCATGTACATGGTGTGGATCGGCGGGGCGTCGTAGCCGGTCAGCAGCATGGAGTGCACGATGAGCAGCTGGAGCTCGTCGTCGGGGTCCTTGGCGCGGGCCTGGACGACCCGGTGCCCGGAGGGCCGCATGGCGTGGGCCTTGAGCTCGGGGGAGTCGCCGGGTTCGCCGTGGAAGACCACCTTCATCACGCCCGTGTCGGGACCGGTGCCCACCCACCCCGGGCGCAGCTCGGCCAGGGCGTCGAACATCCGCACGCACACCTCGCGGGTGGCGCACACCAGCATGGCCTTGCCCGGGCTGCCCAGGTAGGGGCGTACCAGCCTCGAACGCTCCTCCCAGTGGTCGACCAGGTCCTGGGCGAGTTTGGCCACCCGGTCAGGAGCTCCGTAGATGTTGGTCATCTGCATGGCGGCCCGCATCGCCCTGCGGCGTTCGGCGTCGTCCATGGCGGCGGTGAGCGTGTCGGCCTGCTCGTCCAGGTCGGCGGGGTCGATGTCCTTGGGCAGGGAGACATCGATGAGCCGCGGCTCGTGGTAGACGCGGACGGTCGCCCCGTCCTCGACCGCGCGCCGCAGGTCGTAGACGTCGATGTAGTCCTCGCCCGCGCCGAACACCTCGCGGGTGTTGGCCTCGGCCTTGGAGAGCGGGGTTCCGGTGAAGGCGAGGAGCGTGGCGTGGGGCAGGGCGTCGCGCAGGTGCCGGGCGTAGCCGTCGAGGCTGTCGTAGTGGCTGCGGTGGGCTTCGTCGACGATGACCAGGATGTTGCGCCGCTCGGACAGCAGGGGGTGGTCGGCCCCCGACTCGCGCTCCTCCTTGGTGCGCCCGAACTTCTGGAGGGTGGTGAAGACGATCCCGCCGGTGTTGGTGTTGGCTAGTACCTCGCGCAGCTCCTGGCGGCTGTCGGCCTGGACCGGATCGGCGCCCAGCAGCTCCCGGCTGGCCTGGAAGGTGCCGAGGAGCTGGTCGTCGAGGTCGTTGCGGTCGGTGACGACCACGACGGTGGGGTTGTTGAGCGACGGTTCGCGGGCCACCAGGCCGCTCAGGCACACCATCTCCTCGGACTTGCCCGACCCCTGCGTGTGCCAGACCACGCCCGCCTGCCCGTTGGTCCGGGAGGCGCGCACGACGGCCTTGAGTGCTTTGTTGACCGCGAAGTACTGGTGGGCCTTGGCCACGCGTTTGCCGTGCCGGCTGCCACTGCTGGTGAAGTTGACGAAGTTGCGGGCCAGGTCCAGGAAGCGGGCCTGGTCGAACAGCCCGCGCAGGGCCAGGGCCAGCGCGTCGGGCTTCTCGGCGCCGAACTCGCCGTATTCGCCGTACTCGGAGTCGGGGCTGCCTGGGGGGTTGCCCTCGCCGTCCACGTTCCAGGGCGCGAAGTGCTCGAAGGGCGTGAACGGGGTGCCGTACTTGGCGGTGACGCCGTCCGAGACCAGGCACAGCACGTTGTAGCGGAACGCGGCCGGGAACTCCTCGGCGTAGGTGCCCAGCTGGGCGTGGGCTCTGGCGAGGGTGGTGCGCGAGTCGGAGCCGTTCTTGAGCTCGATGACGGCGAGGGGGAGGCCGTTGACGTAGAGGACGACGTCGAAGCGGCGCTCGCGGTCGCCGTCGACCAGCCGCACCTGGTTGACCGCGCGGAAGGTGTTGGCGTGCGGGTCGCGGAAGTCGACGAGGCGAACGGTGGGGGAGTGCTCGGCGCCGAAGTCGTCGGTGTAGGTGAGGCGGATGCCGGAAGTGAGGTAGCCGTGGGCGAGCCGGTTCTCGGGGAGCGGTTCGCGCGACTGGGGGGTGGTCGCGGTGGTCATGACCTGTTCCACCGCGGAAGGGGTGAGCTCGGGGTTGAGGCGTTCAACGGCCTCGCGCAGGTCCTGGTGGAGGATGAGGTCGTCCCAGACCCGGCGTTGGCCCTCGGGCTCGGGGGAGAACTCACGGCCGGGGGCGGGACGCCAGGCGAGCTCGCCGAGTTCGTCGAGGGCGTGCTGCTCCCAGTCGGCCTCGGTCATCCGGCCGGAGGCGGCGGGGACGGCGGGAGCTTCGGAGGCGTCGGAGGTGGCGGCGTCGCCGGGTCTGGGGGGTGTCATACGTTGTCCTCCACGATTTTCTCAGCGTCCTTGACGCGGAGCTTTCCGGACATCAGTTGGGGAAGAAGGGTGTCACGCAGTTCCGCGAGCGTGAGCCCTTCTTGTTCGGCGACGAGGGCACGGTTCCACAGCGGCCCTAGAGAGGAGCTGAGCTGAGAGATCGTTTCAAGGCTGGGAACGGGAACGGTCTCGTCTAGGTGGCGTCGCTGAATGTGGCCCATGGTGGTGGCCTTGTCAGCGGCGATGGCCTGGAAGTCAGCGATCTTGTACTTGACCAGTTCAAAGGCTAACCATGCAGGGTAATCGTTTTTGGGGACGACCTTGAAGATGTGCTGGTTGATGATGCCTTGTGGGCGGTACCACCTTTGTGCAGTCAGCGATCCTGACCAAGCGAAGAGGATGTCTCCGGGGTTGGCAAGATGCTTCTCAGGGGCTTCGATATCGTTGTATACGGTAGAGTTGCCAGGACCCGAGTTTATCTCAGCAATGCGGATGACCATCCGGCCGGTTCCAGTTGGGTTCTTGGTAAAAGCTCGCCCGTTAATGAACTCTGCTGTGCTGGACAGGGGTGTGTCCGTGAAGTGGTCCGGCGTCTTTTCGACGGCATGGGAGTATGTGGTTGTGGCTAGTTCTGCGGCTGCCTGAGAGATTTGCTCATTGATTGAGATCTTGTCGTCTAGTGCTGTGAGAACTTCGGTAATGGCGTGCTGCTCGCGGAGGGAGGGAACTTGCACTTCAAAAGACTTGAGGATTCCCAAATTGATATGGGGTACCCCTGTCGTGATGGCTCGGTTGCGGATTTCCTGGATCATGGCTGGTGAACGAAAATAGTAGTATATAAAGTCTGGTGTTGTGATCTTCGGGTTGACGCGCAATCGCATCTGGCTCTGGGATATTACGTATCGAACGAAAGGCTTGCCTGGAACAACTCCAACCTGACCAAGGGTGCCCCGCTGGGTGAATACCACATCTCCGGGGATGGCGAGGTTTCTGGAAAGATGTTTTTCTGCCTTTTCGGGTGTGACGAAAACAAATCCATCTGCGTGGAATTTTCCATTCGAGCCGAGGTTTTGTCCTCGAATTACCGGTATTCCTGATTCTACATAGTCTTTGCCTCCCAATGAGGACCCGAAGGGTCCGCCAGCGATTCCCTTTTCGGTGGCCAATTCATTGACGGTGAGACGCTGCCACTTGCTCATCCGATCCTCCCGAGCTGCTCGCGGACGACGCCCTCAAGGCGCTTGGACTCGTCGAAGTGCTCGAAGAGCTCCTTCGTCAGACGGGCGATCTTCTCATCCAGCGGTTCGGCGTCTGGGTCTTCTTCAACCTCGGCCGCACCCACATACCGACCCGGGGTGAGCACGTATTCGTTCTTGGCGATCTCCTGGAGCTTGGCCGAGTAGGCGAAGCCGGGAACGTCCTCGTAGGTCAGCTTCTTCTTCCTGGCGGAAGCGGTGCCGCGCCAGGCGTGGAAGGTGTCCGCGACCTTCACCAGGTCTTCCTCCGAGAACACCCGCTCGGTGCGGTTGATCATCTCGCCCATCTCCCGGGCGTCGATGAACAGCACCTCGCCGCGCCGGTCACTGGTCGCCCCAGCCCCCTGCACACCCTTGTCCCTGGTCAGGAACCACAGGCACGCCGGGATCGCCGTGGTCCGGAACAGGTTCCCCGGTAGCGCCACCATGCACGCCACCAGGTCCGCGTCCACGATCGCCTTGCGGATTTCGCCCTCGCCCGAGGACTGCGAGGACATCGACCCGTTGGCCAGGACCACGCCCGCCGTGCCGCGCTCGCCCATCTTCGAGATGATGTGCTGCAACCAGGCGTAGTTGGCGTTGTTCGCGGGAGGCACGCCGAACCTCCACCGCCGGTCATCCGTTCGCCGCTCCCACGGGTGCAGGTTGAACGGCGGGTTGGCCAGGATGTAATCCGCCTTCAGGTCCGGCAGCTTGTCGTCGGCGAACGTGTCCGCCCAGCGCTTGCCCACACCCTCGGGGTCCATGCCGTGGATGGCCAGGTTCATCTTGGCCAGCCGCCACGTGCGCTCGTTGGCCTCCTGGCCGTAGACCGCGATGTCGTGCGTGCGGTCGCGCCCGCCGTGGTGCTCGACGAACTTCTGCGCCTGCACGAACATGCCGCCCGACCCGCAGCACGGGTCGTAGACCCGGCCCTTGTAGGGCTCCAGGATCTCCACCAGCAGTTCCACCACGCTCTTGGGCGTGTAGAACTCTCCGGCCCGCTTGCCCTCGGCCCGCGCGAACTGCTCCAGGAAGTACTCGTAGGTCTCACCGAGCACGTCCTGCGCGGCCTTCTCCCCGTCGCCCGCGAACCGGGCGTCGCTGATGAGGTCCACCAGCCCCTTCAACCGCTTCTGGTCCACGTTGTCGCGGTTGAAGATCTGCGGCAGCACACCGGTGAGCGCCCTGTTCTCCTTCATCAACTCGCCCATGGCGTCGTCGATGAGCTTGCCGACCCCCTCGGGGGTGCTGGCGGCGTTGTCGGCGATGTACTTCCACCGCGCCTTCTCCGGCACCCAGAAGACGTTCTCCTCGATGTAGGAGTCCTGGTCCTCCAGGAAGGCCGCCCGGCGGTGCTCGGGGATGCCCTCCTCCTCCAGCTCCGCGACGAGCTCCCGGCGGCGCTCGTCGAAGGCGTCCGTGACGTACTTGAGGAAGACCAGCCCCAGCACGAACTCCTTGTACTGGGCAGCGTCCATGGACCCGCGCAGCTGGTCGGCGGCCTTCCAGAGGATGGCCCGAATCTCCTGGGGGGTGGAGGCGCTGAACAGCTCACCCTGCTGGGTGCTGGCGCGCTTGCGTGGCGGCATGTGCTCTGTGTTCCTTCCGGGTTGTGGTGCTGCCCGGCGACGCGGCCACATGAGGGGAGGGCGGAGCCGGGGCAGCGGGGATACGCGGAAAAGTCTGTCAGGTGGTAGGGACGGCCAGCGTCCCGTCGCTGAACCCGGCGGCGCTCAGCCGCCGGATCGTGTCGAGTTCGGCGTACTGTTCGTCCAGCAGCGCGCGTCTGCGTTCGGCCCCGGCGAGCACGGCATCCAGCCGGGCAACCTCCTCCGGGTGCAGGTCGGGCAGGGCGATCTCCCCGACCCCGCGCGGGGCTCGGACCGCTCCCGCCGGCCGCTGCGCGGAGAAGGTTCCCTCCAGCAGCAGCGTCAGAACCCGGGGGGTGAGCGCCCGTCTGGCCTCGCGGTTCACCCGCAGGATCCGGGCGGGGAAGGCCACCACCGAGGAGCCCTCGTGGTCGATCATCACCCCGAACTCCGGGCCGGTCGTGTACACCACGTCGCCCGGTTCGGTCAGGGCCGCGTGCGGGTACTCCACCGCGAACACGACCCGGTCGATCCACCGGCCGTCGCGCGGTGCCCGGCCCAGTACCTCGTCCGGGCCGAGGACGGCGTACTGCCCCCGCGGTTCGATGTGCTCGGCCGCGATCCGGTGGCCCTTGACCAGGACGAGACGCTTCTGCCTGATCAGGGTTCCTACGGTGACCCGCTCCGGCGCGGGCCCCACCCGGCGCACCAGCCCGCCGCGCAGCGGGCCGTGCGCGTCCGTGTGCGACCGCGCCTCGCTCTCCGCCTCGGACAGGCGTGCTTCGGCCTCGGCGATCAGGGCCGGACGGTCGCGAACAGTGCGGGACAGGATCCGCGAGACCGGTGGCCCCGGGGGCACGAGGGGATCGCCGAACCGTTCCTCCAGGTCCTTGACGGTCACCGACAGGCCGTACCGGGGGTCGTGGCCGCCCAGGTGGTGTCCCTCGCGCCGCCAGAGCAGGATGTCCTCGGCCAGGGCCTCCCCGACGCCCGAGTCCAGGGAACGGGCGCCGATGTCGCTGATGAGCACCCGGCCGCGCGCGGCGGCCACCGGCTCCCGGGTCAGGGTCCACATAGCGCACCCGTAGCCGGGCCGGTAGGGGTCGGCGCCGCCGGGGAAGGTGGTGACCGACTCGACCAGGCCGCTGCGCAGCAGGCGTGAGCGGATCTGCGCCTCGCGTGCGTCCAGCTCCCCGACCAGGGCGTCGGCGGGGCCGACGACCACCGCCGTGCAGCCCTCGCCGAGCAGGTCCCCGATGGACTCCACCTCCTCCAGGACCCGGGACCTGGAACGGCTCTCCCCGGCCTGGTAGGGCAGGGTGGTCACGATCAGGTCGGGGTCGGCCAGCCGCTCCTCCAGCTCGCCGCCCTCCTGCACGTCCAGGCCGAGTTCGGGGACCCCGGACAGTTCCAGGCGGCGGCGGGTGAGCCGGGCCAGGACGGCGCTGCGCTCCGCGGCCAGGGCCGTGGTGTCGGAGGGGTCGTCGAGCGCGGCCACGACGTCGTGGAGCAGGTCCCCGCACAGAGCGTGCGGGTCGGCGACGGTGAGGGCGCCGTCGTCGCGGACGCGCCCCAGCGGGTCGGCGACGCGCACGACCAGGCGGCGCAGCCCGGGGGAGAGGGAACCGGTGTCGGGGCCGGTGAGGCCGAGACGGTGCCGGTGGGCCATGAGGTGTTCGTGGGCGCTGCCGGGGGTGTAGGCGGCCTCGATCAGCTCCTCGGCCAGGCGCGCCAGGCGGGCGGAGAGAGCGGGGTCCTCGACCAGCTCCCGCCGGAAGAACTCGTCCTCGGGGTCCATGCGCTCCACCCGGTCGAGCAGCGCGTCCTCCGTGATGCCGGCGAGGGGCTTCTCGTCCATGTGGTGCAGGCACAGCAGCGCGCCGAGCACGGAGACCAGGCGCTGCGCGCCGATCTCCTCGGCGAGGCGTACGAGGCCGTGCGCGACCAGTTCCGGGCCGATCTCGTCGGCGGGGGTGTTGCCCAGGCCGGTGGTGGTGAGCCAGTCGGCGATCGTGCGGCCGTCGAACCAGGTGCGGTTGCCCCTCTCCGCGACGGGAGCGGGGAAGTCCGGGTAGCGCCGCCGCCAGGTGGAGACCACCGGGCGCTGGACGCGGGCGAGGGCGGCGATGTCGGACAGGGAGAGCAGCGGGGGTGACGACGGCATCCGGTGCTTCCTCGCTCTCTGCGCTGGGGGTGGGGTGAGGGAGTGAGGCCACTCTAGAGCAGAATCCCCGATTCCGTAGGCCTTTCTCTGATAACCGGGCTTATCGTTCTGTGGTGGAGTGATTTCGGGGATTTCTGGCTACTGTCCTCTCCATGGCGCGGGCGGACAGCCGCCCGCCTCCCACACCACGGCGTCCGGTGCGCCACCGGTACCGGTAGACCAGGAGGACCCCTCGTGAGCCGACAGCACGCACGTTTCCGCAGGAGCACCACCCGTCCGCCGCGCGCCGCCCGTCCGCGCAGGTGCGGCAAGCGCTGGTTCAAGGACAAGGTCAGCGCTCAGCTCGCCCTGGCCACCATCCGCCGTTACGGGAGGGACCGGACGGACCGGATGCCGCGCCGGGCCTACGAGTGTCCGTCCTGCAAGGGGTGGCACCTGACCTCCCAGGAGGAACTTCCCTACTCCGCCCGCGCAGCCCGGTCCTCCGGTGAGGGGCTGCGTGTCCCGGGCCCCCGACGTGCGGAGCCCCGGAAGCCGGATGAGCAGCGGAGGCTGAGGACCAATCAGGCGATGCGGGCGCACCGGATCGTTCAGGGGCTGGAGCCGTGGGTGTGCGCCTACGCGGGTGAGCACGCGGAGGCTCATGGGCGCGGGCCGACCTGGCGCGAGCTGGAGGCGGTGTTCGGCTGGGACCGGTGGGCGGGCGCGCTGGTCATCCGGTACCTGGTGGACCAGGGGTGGCTGCGGGAGGAGGAGGGAAGCCCGTGCCTGCTGCCCGGTGAGCGCGGGTGAGCGCGGAAAGACGGGGGTGCCCGGTCACTGCCAGGGGGAGGCAGCGGCCGGGCACTGTTGTGTCTATCGGTCAGCGGGAGAGGGCGGCGGAGAGGAAGCCGGTCCACTCGGTGGCGGGGAAGGGGAGGTGTCCGGCGTCGGTGTGCTTGGAGTCGCGGATGGCCGCGCCGCAGGGGAGGTCGGCTACCTCCACACAGTTGACGCGGTCGCTGCTGTAGCTGCTCTTCCGGAAGGCGGGCGGCACTTGGGCAACTTCGACACAGTTCTGGCTGGCGCCGCTGTAGCTACTCTTCCGGAACACAAGGCTTGTCACGTTACGTCCTCTAGCGATGCCGACAGTTCGTGGATGAAGTCTATGGTTTGGGCCACGGTGAGGGATGTGTTGTGGGCTTCCCGCCACATCGCGTCATAGTTCCTGATCTCTTGAGGTTCTTCGACGAAGAAGCAGGATGTGGGGGTTTCGGCGTAGCCGATCGTCGGGTCAGCGGGTTCTGCGAACTCCATGATCTGGAAGCCGCCCAAGTTCGCTGCGTGCATGCCTGCTGAGAACGGCAGAACGTGGATGGAGATGTTGGGTTTCGTGGCCATGTGAGCGAGGTGGAGCAGTTGCTCCCTCATCGCGGCTGTACCTCCTGCTGGTCTCCGAAGAGCAGCTTCGTCGATGATGGCTGCGTACTCGGGCGGGTAAAGGCGAGCCAGGATGGTTTGCCGTTCCATCCGGGCTTCCACATGTCGTTGGATCTCTTCCTCGGCGAAGGCATTCGTGCCGGTGAAGACAGCACGTGCGTAGTCAGCAGTCTGTAGGAGCCCAGGGATCACCTGAGCTTCATAGGTGCGTATGAGGGAGGCTTCGACTTCGAAGGCAGGAAGTCCGCTTGTTCCGAAAACTTCCTTGTATCGGTACCACCACCCCTTTTCTTTGGACTCTCGGTAGAGCTGGTGGAGCGCTTCCCGTGTCTCCTCGCTGACCTCGTACAGATCGGCAAGGGCATCAAGGTCGCGGGTGCGTGTGCGGCGAGACTCAGCAGTCTCGATCTTGCTGAGGGTGGTGCGAGGGACTCCAGACCTCTTGGAGGCCTCTTCGAGAGTCAGCTTGTGCTTGTCCCGTAGGTGGCGCAGCTCGAAACCGAGCCGACGTAGGCGGATGGTGGGACTGTGTGGACGTTGCATGAGGGCAGCCTAGTAAAGATTTTCCGGAAATCCCAGTTATCGATTGACAGGCAGGGATTTCCGGATGCAATATGGGGATGTAGTCAGTGACTGATAGATCACACAGAGTTCATATCGGTCAGGCTACGCCCTGCCCGTTCCGCGCATCACGGCATCCGTGAGACTCCTCCAACGGGCACCATGCAACCCCTGCTCACGTAAGGCTCTACGCCAAGGAGTGTGTTCGTCATGCCCGTAAACGCCTCGGCTCCTGTGCCCGTGCTGGGAGAGGCCATGGTGCCGCTGTCCAGCTTCATCCAGCCGGTGCACCGCCACTACTTCACCCGTTGCGCCGAGCGCCCGAACTACCGTCTGCGCCGCTACGACTTCGCCGGGACCCCGGCCGTCATGCCGCTGGTGCGCGCGTTCCTGGACACCTGTGCCGCCGCCAGGTCCGCCGACTACCGCTACCTCTTCACCCTGCTCGGCAGCGAACTCGCCAACAACGCGATCCGCCACAGCCTCTCCGGTCAGCCCGGGGGCAGCTACACCCTCCTCGTCCACCGCCACCGCACCGGCCTGCACCTGTCCTGCCGTGACCGGGGCGGCCTGCGCGACAGGGACGCGCGCCTGGAGCCCGACCCCGACGGTCTGGACCCGGACGCCGAGTCCGGGCGCGGCCTGGCCCTGGTGGACGCCCTCGCCACCGCATGGGGCGACAACGGCAACGCCCACTACCGCACGGTCTGGTTCTCGCTGGCCTACGACCTCACCGGAAGCCGCTGGGACACCGGCGGCTGAGGCGACTGCCATGACTGACATGTCGCAGACATGAGACGGGCCCAGGAGGCGCTGCAACGCCTTCCGGGCCCTGGATCCCCGAAAACCCAACACAGACATATGCAAGGAAAGAGGATCTGATGCAGAACCCTATCCCCTCGCCCCGGCGCCCCGACGACTTCCGCCCCATCCCGATGCTCCCGCGCCGCACCCCGCTCATCGGTCCGACCTGCCCGTCCTGCGACCACCCCTCCTGCCGGACCCGCCGCGCCCAGCGCCTGCCCCGCCTGGGCGGCCACCGCGCCGAGTTCGCCGTCGAGCACGCCCGGGCCGCAGCCGTCCAGGCCCGCAACCGCCACCTGGTGATCTGGTGGGGCGAGGCCACCCAGTCCTTCTGGATCGCCACCCCCGCCGGGCTGACCGAAGCCGCCGACACCGACGCCCTCCTCCTGCTCCTGCGGGCGCAGACCACCCGGTCCACCACCAGGCGCACCGATCCGTCCGCAGCCCGGCGCCCCGTTCCCATCGCCTGCTGATTCCTCTCGCGCACGCCCTCCTGGACTCCGGAGCCAGGAGGGCTTTGTGCGGTCATGCTTGTGGCGGGAGACAAGTCCCGGGACTGGAACAAGTGGTACACCAGGAATATCCGGGTCGCCGACGACCTGTTCGATGAGCACATCGAAAGGCTCAAGAAGGGGCAGTGATGGGTGCAAGCCTCCAGGACATGCTGAACGAGCGGCCCGTCGACCGGGAAGCGGTGAACGCGCACAAGAGGCGGATGCTGGAAGACGTCCTCGTCCACCGGTTGCGCGAGCTGCGCCAAGAGGCCGCGCTCACCCAGGTCGAACTCGCCGAGCGGCTGAACGTCAGCCAGAACCGGGTGTCCAGCATCGAGAGAGGTGGCATCGAGCGCACCCAGATCGACACCCTGCGGCGTTACATCGAGGCACTCGGCGGCTCGCTGCACGTGGAGGTCGAACTCGGGGACCAGAGGTTCCAGATCGCTTAGGGGCGACCACGCCATGTGCCTGCGAGGCGTTGTCCACGGGAGTTGTCCACAGAAGGCGAAGAGGGCTGGTGGAGGGACGGGGAACAGCCTGAGCTCGATGTGGGGGAGCTGTGCTCCGCCGTTGGGTGAGCGTGCCACCCCCACATCGAGTGTCTCCCGTCCGCCCCTCGCCGTTGCCGCCCCGGCCCTCCTGCCTGTGGACAACGGGAGCCCCCTGAGATGTCTCTCAAGGGGCCCGCTCAGTCGCGCTACTCGGGTGCCGCGCCGCCCTCTTCGATGGCAGGCACGGCAGATTCCGCGGTAACCGGCTTCACCGACCGCACCAGTTCCGGAGCGACCAGCACCCGTGTCTGACGTTCCACCGGCTTCCGCTCAGCCAGTTCCTTGTTCGGTCGGATGCCGAGTTTGGTGAAGTCACGGGCGCGCTTCAGAACCCGTCCCTCCAGTGAGCCGATCGTCTTGTCGTAGAACTCCACGGTCTTGTCGATGTGGTGGCCGAGGTTACCGAGGTGATCGCTCAAGGTGGTGAGGCGCTCGTAGATCTCCCGGCCCAGTTTGTGGATTTCCTCCGTGTTCTCCTGCATCACCTTCTCGTTCCAGGACAGGGCGATGGTGCGGAGCATGGAGACCAGGGCGGTCGGGGAGGCGATGACGACCCGCTTGTCGAGCGCGTACTCGTAGAGCCCGGCGTCCTGGTTCATCGCCGCCTGCAACAGCGCCTCGCTCGGCAGGAACATGAGAACGAAGTCGGCGCTGCCCTCGACCTTGTCGTGGTACTTCTTGGCCGCGAGTCCGTCCACGTGCGCGCGGACCTGGCGGGTGTGCTCTCCCATGAGGCGATCCCGCTCGGTTTCCTCCGTCGCCTCCAGAGCCGACATGAACGCGTCAAGCGGAACCTTGGCGTCCACGACGACACGCCTGTCGCCGGTGAGGTTGACGACCATGTCCGGTCGCAGGACCTTCCCGTCCTCCTTGACCACGACCTGGAGGTCGAAGTCACAGCGCTCCCGCAGGTTGGCCATCTCCACGGCCCGCCTGAGCTGGAGTTCGCCCCACTGGCCGCGAACATGCGACCTGCGCAGCGCCTCCACCAGTGACGCCGTCTGCTTGCGGCTCTCCAGGTTCTCCTTCGCCAGGTTCCTGATCTGCTCGTCCAGACGGGTCTCGGTCGAGGTGCGCCTGCCGTCGAACTCGCGCAGGTGCAGCCCCAACTCCTGGAGCTTCTCGGTGACGGCCTTGGCGGTCGTGCCCAGTTTCTCCTCCGCGGTCGCGGTCAGCTTCTCCTGGGAGGCCTCCAGCATCCTGGCCACGGCCGCCTCGACCTGTTCGGTCTGGAGCCGGGCGTGCTCCTCGCGGACCTGGTCCAACTCCTTCTGGGCGGCGGCCACCTCCGCCTGCCGCTTCTCCAGCCCCTCCCGCTCGGTGCGCAGCTTCGCCAGGTCGGCCTCGTAGCCGCTGACGCGCTCCTTCAGCTGGGCGACCACGGTCTCCAACGCCACCCTGTCCTTCTCGGCGGCGGCCAGCTCGCCGCTCAGGTCGCGAATGCGCTGGTGTTCCGTCCCCAGGGACTTCTTCAGGTCCTCGATCTCGACGGCGGCCTGCCGCTGACTGTCCCGCGCCGCGTCGAGTTCGGCTGCCAGTCGGCCCCGCTCCTCGGAGACGGCGTTCAACCGGGCGTTCAGATCGGACTTGGCGGACTCGTGCTCGCGCTGGGACCGCTGGGCTTCGTCGCGTTCGGCCCGCAGTTGCCCAGCCTGGGTGCGGGCCTGGTCGCGCTGTTCCTCGGCGAGGCGCAACTCTGTGCCCAGGCGGTTGCGCTCGTCGCTGTGGTGGCGGTTCCGGGACTCGGAGCGGTGGCGGGCGAGCAGGTGGCCGAGTACGGCGAAGACCGCAGCCGTCGCTGCGAGGAGGACGAAGACGAGCATGGTGTTCACGGTGATTCCTCCAAGGGAAGTGCGCGGGCCGGGTCAACGGCCCGCGAAGAGGACGGGACCACCGCGTTCCAGGGGGTGCCCGAGAAATGCGGGCAGCGCGTGAAACGCGATGGCCATCACCATAGAGAACTCATCGGTTCGAATGGAGTTGATTCATTGATAAGGTCAGTTATCAGACTGTTTCCACCATTTTCCCTCGCTTGGGAGTCAGAAGTCCTCCTGCCGCTGCCCCGAGTACCGCCAGCGGAGTTCGAAGACGACTTCTACCAGCACGAGACCTCCTCAGCAGAAGCCGAAGCGTTGGTTCCGAGTGCCGCGCCTGGCGCAAGCGGCACCCCGGGTTTCCGTCGGAGCGGATCCGGGTGCTGCCCACAAGAGCCGGACAGGGAGTCATCCACACACCCGGCTCTGGAGCAGAGCGGCAAGAGACTCCAGGTTGTGTGCGGTGGACGTGAACCTGATCAGGCGGTCTCGTTCGAACACCTTCGCCCTGAGTCCCCCTTCCCGGACTGCACCGGCCAGTACGTCCCACCACACACCGTCCATGGAAGCGGTGACGAAGTTGGTGTTCCGGTCGGAGGCGACCGTGATTCCATCCGTCTGCTCCAACACGCCCGCGATGGCACGGGTGATACCGAGCACCCGGTGAGCTCTGTCCTGGTTCTCCGCCAGGAAGGAGGACTCGCCGATGGCACGGCACACGCCCAGTTGGAACAGGTTCAGCGGAAAGTCCGGCTGTAGTTTCCGTAGCTGCCCGAGGACTTCGGGGTCGGCCGCCATCGCACCGATCCTGACCCCGGCCAACGAGTGTGATTTGGACAGGCTCGGGCACTGGAGGACGTTCGGGTGCTCGTACCGCAGAAAGGCTTCCGCCCCGGGGTGGAAGAGCGCGTACGTCAGGTCCAGAAACACCAGACCGGTATTCGTGTCGGCCAGACGGTCCAGTTCCGGGACCGTCCAGAGGGGGCCGACCGGGTTCCCCGGCGAACCCAGCACTACCGTCCGCGCACTCCGGTCCGGCAGGGTGCTCACGTGCCGGACGAGTTCGGAGGGCGCGGTCCGCGCGTCGTAGGTGTGGTGGTCCGCCCCGAAGGTACGCAGGACGCGGGCATAGCCGGGATAGGACCTGTCCGGTTCCGGCCGTTTTCATGAGCCGGTGCGCAGCGGTGGGGAAATCTGGTGGTCCCGCCCTTGCCCGAATGCGTGGACGGACGCGGTCCTCGCGGTCATCGGGGCGTCCGATCCGGTCGGCGGCGGGGGAAGACGCCTGGGTGACCGACGGCCGGGGCTGGAGCCAGGGCCAGGTCGCAGGGGGAGTGGCGGGCCTCACTTCACCGCGTGGCGCGGGCCTCCCGGGCGGGTCCGGGCCGCCCATGATCCCGGCCGCCGAGGCCCCCTGGGGCAAACCGGGTATCCCCTTCCACGCCGGACTTCCGCGCCCCCAGTGCGGCGGCCCGGCGCGCCTCCGTGTCCCGCTTCGTCCCTGTTGGGCGGGGCGCGGGGGATCAATAATGAAAACGGTTGTCATATGCTGCTCTGGTCCGCTGAGGCGTCCGCGCGCCGCGGCGGCCTCCCCGCCCCCGACCCGGAAGAACCGCCGTGCACCTGCGCAAGACCCCTCCCGGCGCCTGCCTGGCCGCCGCCTCCGCCCTCCTGCTCACCGCCTGCTTCCCCTCCGGCGGCGACACCGCCGCCTCCGAGGAGGACGGGCGCATCGCGGTGGCGATGCTGCTGCCGCCGAGGTCGGCCCTCTCGCCGCTCACCGACGACGCCTTCAAGCTCTCGCGCTGGAGCACCGCCGAGACCCTCGTCGTCCTGGACGAGGTCGGCGACCCCCGGCCCGGCCTGGCCACCGACTGGGCCCGGGTGGACGACACCACCTGGACCTTCACCGTCCGCGACGGGGTGACCTTCCACGACGGCACGGAGCTGACCGCCGAAGTGGCCGCCCACTCCCTGGAGTACGCCGCGCAGGCCTCGCCCAAGCCGCGCATCCTGGACGGCGTCGAACTCGGGGTCGGGGCCGAGGGCGACACGGTCACCGTCACCACCGCCGAGGCCGACCCGCTCGTCCCCCAGCGCCTGTCCTCGCCGCAGCTGTCGATCCTGGCCGAGAGCGCCTACGAGGGCGACACGGTCAGCCCGGTCGGCACCGGCTCGGGCCCCTTCGAACTGGTCGAGGTCAACGGCACCACCTCCGCGAGCCTGGACCGCTACGACGGCTACTGGGGCGAGGCCGCCCTGGCCCCGGGCATCGACGTCAGCTTCGTGCCCGACGGCACCGCCCGCGCCGCCGCCCTGCGCACCGGCGAGGCCGACATCGTCGAGGCCGTGCCCACCTCCCAGGCCGCCCTGCTGGACCCGGAACTCATCACCGAGGTCCCGATGCCGCGCACCAACACCCTCTACCTCAACACCCAGGACGGGCCCTTCACCGACCCCGGCCTGCGCGCCGCCGCCCGCCAGGCCATCGACCGCCCGACGCTGGTGGACGGCGTCTACGAGGGGCGCGCGGACGCGGCCGAGGGACTGCTGGGCCCCGCGCTGCCCTGGGCCGCCGACCGCCCCGACCGCCCGGAGGCCGCCGGGGCCGCCGACCCCGACGGCGCCGCCGTCACCCTGGCCACCTTCACCGACCGCCCCGAGCTGCCCGAGGTGGCCACCGTCCTGGAGCAGCAGCTCGAGGAGGCCGGGTTCGAGGTCGAACAGGTCGTGCGCGAGTACGCCAACATCGAGGAGGACGCCCTCAACGGCGAGTTCGACGCGTTCATCCTCTCCCGTGCCACCGTCCTGGACTCCGGCGACCCCGTCGCCTACATGACGAGCGACTTCTCCTGCGACGGCTCCTTCAACATCGCCCAACTGTGCGACGAGGGCGTGGACGCGGCCCTGGAGGAGGCCGAGCGCACCCCCGCGGGCGACGAGCGGCGCGCCGCGGTCCTGGAGGCCGAGGCCGCCGTCCTGGCCACCGACGCCGCCATCCCCATGCTGCACGAACGCGTCATCCAGGGCGACGCCGCCAACGTCGTGGACTCGGCCAAGGACCCGCGCGAGCGCCTGCTCGTCACCCCGCGGACCCGGCTGAACTGATGGCCGCCGCCGCTCCCGACCGCACCGGCGCCCCCGGTCGCACCGCGCCCCCCGGCCGCACCGGCGCCCGCGGTGCCGGGTGGCTCCTGCCCCTGGTCTCGCGCGTCGCAGCCCTGGTCCTGGTCACGGTCGTCGTCGGGCTCCTGCCCTGGCTGTCCGGACGCGACCCCGCCCTGTCGGTGCTGCGCGCCCGCTCGGCCGAGCAGGCGCCCACACCCGAGGTGCTCGACGCCATCCGCGAGGACCTCGGCCTGGCCGACGGTCCCGCGGTGACCCTCGCCCGCTGGTTCGGCGGCGTCCTCCAGGGCGACCTCGGCCGCTCCTGGGTCTCCGACGCGCCCGTGCTGCCCTCGGTCGTCTCGGCCATGGGCGTGTCCCTGACGGTCATGGGCGCCGCGCTCGCCGTCGCCCTGCTCGTCGCGGCCGGGCTGTGCGCCCCCACGCTGGTGCGCGGGGCGCGCGGCACCCTGCGCCCGGGCGGGTCGGGCAGCGGGGCCGCCGCTGCGGTGCTCACGGCCCTGCCCGAGTTCCTCGTCGCAGTCCTGCTCATGGTCGCCCTCTCGGTGTGGCTGGGCTGGCTGCCGCCCTACGGCTGGCAGGGGCCGGTGAACCTCGTGCTCCCGGCTCTGGCGCTGGGCCTGCCCGCGGGCGGACTGCTGGGACGGCTGCTCGGCGACGCGCTGCCCGCCGTCCTGACCGAGCGCTGGGTGGGGCTGTGGACGGCCTCGGGCTGCTCCCCGGCCGCCGTCGCCGCCGCGGCCCTGCGCCGGGCCACCCCCGCCCTCATCCCCCAGTTCGCCATGGTCGTCGTCGGCCTGACCGGCGGCGCCGTCGCGGTGGAGACGGTCTTCGCCGTCCCCGGGATCGGCCGCACCGCCCTGGGAGCCGCCCAGTCCCAGGACCTGCCGCTGCTCCAGGGCTCCGTGCTCGGCCTCGTGCTGCTCGGTACCGCGGCCGGGATCGCCGCCCAGGCCGCCCGTCGCCTCCTGCTGGGCCCCGGCCTGAACGACGCGGCCCTGTCCCTGCC
>NZ_LEKI01000067.1:0-27615 GCF_001029525.1 Nocardiopsis sp. RV163
GCGCCGAGCAGGGGCGTCTGCACCGCGCCCGCTCCCCCACCTGCCCGCCGGTCTCTCCTACAGCGCCAACGAGGGCGCGGGCGAGGTGCAGACGCCCCTGCTCGGCGCCGCGGCCGACGGTCTTTCCGTCGGCGACCGGGTGTGGATGCGCCACGCCAAGGCGGGAGAGCTGTGCGAGCGCTTCGACACCCTGCACCTGGTGGACTCCGACACCGGGGAGTACGCGGGCGCCGTGCCCACCTACCGGGGCGAGGGCCAGACCTTCCTGTAGGCGGCGCCACCCGTACCGGGCACCGCCTCGAACGCCCCCGCGACGCGTTCGGAGGGGCCCGCTGACGCGGACCCCTCCGAACGCGCGCCGTTCCGGCGCTACTTCCTCCTGCGGTGCACCGCCCAGGCCACCACGCCCACGGCGACGACCGCGCCGACGCCGACGGCGAGCAGCAGCGCCTCCGGGGGGAGCTGACCGCGGGACTGGTAGGTGGTGACGACGTGGCCGTCGCCCTTGACGAGGATGCTGCCCTCCTCGGGCTCCACCGGGTGGCTCTCCACGCGCACCGCGCCGCCCCCGACCACCAGGGCGCGCGCCTCGTCCACGATCCGGGCGCCGCGTTCGCGGGCCCTCTCCATCTGCTTGCGGGCGATGTTGGCGGGCCGGGCCTGCACGCTCAACTCGTCCAGGGTCTCGGCGAGCTGGCGCTGTTCGCGGTTGATCTCGGCGACGACGTCCGCCGGGGTCAGGCGCGGTTCGGTGTCACGTCCCGTCATGGGTGCCTCTCTCCACTAGCGCAGGGTCTTCTGAGAACCCGTGTCCGAGCCGGTGTCCCGGCTCCCTTCCTCCGCGCCGTCGGACGGACCGGAGAATCTCAGCGCGCTGTCGATTCCGTCGACCACGCGGAAGAAGTCCCGCGTGGACAACCACAGTTTATAGATGATGGCGATCTCGAACGCGAGGAGCAAAACACCGGCCATGGCGGTGATCCACCCGATAAGGGACGGCGCGCCGAAGACGGCGGCCGCCAGCGGCGCGATCACGAACACCGACATCTGGAACTCGATACCGCCCACCAGGTGCGTTCTGACCCGCCTGGCGTTGAGGGCGGACCAGAACCGCTGATACCACGGAAAACGGTTGCGGAACTCCTGGTGCAGGTCCACCTTGGGCAGGGTGAGGTCGGGTTGTTTGCCCGCCGAGCGCTGGTTGCGGGCCTCGCGCTCGTTCTGGCTGTGCAGGATCTGCTCCAGCACGCTGATGCCGTGGCGCAGCACCGCCTGCTCGCCGCCGTCGCTCATCGTCCGCCCGCCCGCGCCGGTGGCCGAGCCGGTGTCGTCCTCCCCCGGCTCCAGCATCGACAGGGTGGCGCGCGCCCTCTCCAGGGCGGCGGCCAGGTGCGAGCGCATCTCCCTGCGGACCTTGTACACCTGGAGCGCGTTGAGGTAGCGCAGCATGTCCAGGAACACCACGACCAGGGCCAGCCACACGAACCACACGGGCCCGCCGCCCTCGGCGTTCTCGGCGACGACGTACTGTCCGCCCATCAGGGCGACCACGCACACCAGCACCCGGAACCGGTCGGAGACGTAGTCCATCCACGACCCGAACAGCGACTCCGAGCCTGTGAGCCGGGCCAGCTTGCCGTCCGCGCAGTCCATCAGGAAGGACAGCAGGTACAGCAGCGCGCCCAGCACCAGGAAGTGGCGGTAGCCCAGCGAGAAGCAGACGGCCGCGCCGAGCCCCAGGAAGAGCGCGACCACCGTCAGCTGGTTGGGTGTGATCGAGGTGCGGTTGGCCACCAGGCGCACGAGCCGGACCGCGATGGGGTCCACGAGGTAGACCGTCCACCAGGAGTCGCGCTCCTTGAGGGTCCGGGCCCTGACCTCGTCGAGTGTGAATCCAGGCATCGTCGCCAATACTCTCCAAGCGAAGCGGGTGTGTTCCGGCCCGCCGGGCGCCGCCGACGCGGCGTCCCCGGTGCGCGGCGGACGTCGCCGGGGCCGAACGACAGGACGAGTGCGGTCAACAATAGGTGATCGCGCCGCTGGTCACTCCGGATGCGGGCGAACCGAACCGGAATCGCAACCGAACACCGTACCCCCAGCCTGGCACAGCCCGCGAAGCGGCGACTCACGGGGCACCGGAAGGCGGGGGTGGTTAGGGTGAGGGCGAGAGTCGGCGGGGCGGCGCCCCGCCCGCGAACCCAAGGGGGACACCACGTGAGCGACCCGATCCGTCTGGAGCCCGGCGACCAGGCGCCCGACTTCACCCTCGACGACGCCGACGGCAAGCCCGTCACCCTGAGCCAGGTGCTGGCCTCCACCGGCAAGCGCGTCGTCCTGTACTTCTACCCCGCGGCCATGACCCCCGGGTGCACCACGCAGGCCTGCGACTTCCGCGACAACCTGCGCGACTTCGACTCCGCGGGCCTGACCGTGCTGGGCGTGTCCCCGGACACGAGCGACAAGCTGGCCAAGTTCCGCGACAAGGAGGGGCTGACCTTCCCGCTGCTGGGAGACCCGGGCAAGGAGACCCTGCGCGCCTACGGCGCCTTCGGGGAGAAGAAGAACTACGGCCGCGTCGTGCAGGGCGTCATCCGCTCCACGGTCGTCGTGGGCACCGACGGGCGGGTGGAGAAGGCCTTCTACAACGTGAAGGCCACCGGCCACGTCGACCGGATCAAGCGGGAACTGGGCGTGTGACACGGGCGCCGGGGGCGGGGCCCGGCACCGGCGGGCCCGTGCGCCCGCCGCGGCCGGGCCCCGTGCCCGGCACCGGTACAGTTGTCCGCGAGGGGCCGTAGTCCAACTGGCAGGAGACGGCAGCTTTAGGTGCTGTACAGTGCGGGTTCGAATCCCGCCGGCCCCACTCGGCTAAGGGGAACCGCGTTCGCGGGCCGCGCCCGCTCACCGGAACGCCTCGCCACCCCCACCGGGGGACTCCCCCCGAACCCCCCGGCAGCGGTCCCGGCCGGTCGGCCGACGGCCCGCGAAGGGCCGCGCCGAGGCGGCGCTAACGGCCGAGCAGCGCCCAGAGCATGACCGCGAGCAGCACCAGGACGCCGAGGGAGACCGCGGCGATGGTGGCCACCGCGGGCAGGCGGCTGCGCTCGGCGTGCTTGCCGGAGCTGGTCAGCCCCAGCGTGTCCGTGGACTCGCGGATCGAGGTCATGATCGAGTTCATCGCCTCGGGGCTGTTGCGCAGCCGCTCGTTGATGGACTCCGCCAGCACGTGCGCGCCCGCCTTGAAGTGCTCTCGGGCCGACTCGCGCTCCTCGCCCTCGGGACGGGGCTCGGCGGGCGTGGCGGTGCCCTGAGCGGCCGTCTCCGGGCTCGTCTCGGGCGCCCACGGAGCCAGAGCCGCGATCCGCAGCATCTTGGTGGCGTTCTCGGCGGTCAGCCGCTCCGAGGGCTCCACCCGGAGCAGACCGGCCAGCACCGGTGCCAGCGGGCCCGCGCTGGCGGCCTCGGCGGGCTCGTCCAACTGTTCCTGGCGCAGGATCTTGATGTAGCCCTTGCGGTCGTAGGGAGGGTGCCCCTCCACCGCCGCGTACAGGGTGGCTCCCAGGGACCACAGGTCGGACTCGGGACCCACCGGGCCCGCCTTGGCCCGCTCCGGCGGGATGTAGGCCGGAGAGCCGATGATGCGCCCGGACGCGCTCAGCGCCGACTCGCCGTTCCAGGCGGCCAGCCCGAAGTCGGTGAGCACGACCCGGCCGGCCTGGCTGATCATCACGTTGTCGGGCTTGACGTCGCGGTGCACGATGCCCTCGGCGTGCGCGACCTTGAGCGCGTCGATGAGCTGGAGGCCGATCTCGGCCACGCGCTGGTAGGGCAGCGGGCCGCCCACCTGGATCAGCTCCTCCAGGGTGGAGGCCTCCACCAGCTCCATGACGATCCAGGGGCGGTCGTCCTCGTCCACGACGTCCAGGACGGTGACCAGGCTGGGGTGGGTGAGGCGTCCGGCGACGCGGGCCTCGCGGGTGGTGCGCTGCAGGAGCGACTCGCGCTCGGAGCGGCTCAGGTCCGCGGGCAGGCGCAGCTCCTTGACGGCGACCTCGCGGTCGATGACCAGGTCGGTGGCGCGCCAGACCGTGCCGACACCGCCCCGGGCGATCTCCGACACCAACTGGTAGCGCCCCTTGAGCAGGCGCCCCTCGGGACGGGGCTCGGCCGTGTCGGCCGTCTCCGCCCGCGCGGAGGAGCGCGACGCCTCAGGGCGCTGCGTGTGGGGGTTCTCTAGGGAGGACACGGTTATCCACGGGTCCATTCACCGGCCATGGTGGCCTCCTGCGGGAGCATTGCGGTCGCTGTCACCACGTAGGTGCACGGATCACTCGTTATACCAGCAGGACGCCGGATCCATGCTGGTGGTTGCCACATCACGGACACATAGGTTCGCTTTCGTTATGTCCGACGACGACCCGAGCATGCAGTGACGTAGGTCTCATTCCGAGGCTCCCGTGCCTGTTGGCGGCGGGTGGCGCGGGTGCGCGGGCCGACCGCCCGCGCACCCGCCGGCCTCAGGTCCAGAGCGAGTCCGGGGTGCGCACCTCGACCGGACCGACACCGGTGTCGGTGAGCGGCTGGCGCAGGCGCTCGGCGTCGCCGACGACCACCACGACCGACTCCTCGGGGCGCAGGTACTCGGTGGCGGCGCTGTCCAGGGACTCCTTGGTGAGCCTCTCGTAACCGGCCCGGACTCGGTCCACGTGGTCCTCGGGCAGGTCGTGCACCACCATGTCGACCAGGGCCCCGGCCATGGCGCGCGCCGTGGCGTAGGTGACCGGCAGGCCCACCGTGTTGGAGTCGCGCACGGCGGACAGCTCCTCCTCGGTGACCCCCGACTCGCGCAGCTCGGCGACCTGCTCCAGCGAGGAGGTGACCGAGTGGGCGGTGGTGTCCGCCTCGACCTGAGCGGACATGAAGAACACCCCGCTGTCGCGGCGCAGGTCGAAACGGGACCCGGCGCCGTAGGTGTAGCCCAGGCGCTCGCGCAGCTCCAGGTTGAGCCGGGAGGTGAACATGCCGCCCAGGACCTCGCTGACGCCCTCGGCGCGCGGCAGGTCCACCTGCGAGCGGGAGGGGGCGCGGTGCGCGATGACCAGGGCGGACTGCACGGAGCCGGGCCGGTCCACGATCAGGACGCGGGGCAGCTCCCCGGGCGGCGGTGCGGGCTCGGTCGGCTCGGGCGCGCGCACGGCCGCGGCATCGCCGAACACGGTCTTGCCCAAGTCCTCCAGGTCGATCCCCGTGAGATCGCCGACGACCACGAGGGTCCCGGCCACCGAGGCGACGGAGTCGGCGTGGAAGGCCGCAACGGTCTCGGGGGTGACGTCGGCCAGCTTGACCGGGCCGCCCGCGAGCGGCGTGGCGTAGCGGCCGGTGAACAGCTGACCGCCCAGGCTGCGCATGGCCAGGGTGCCGGCCGAGGCCGCCTCCAGCCAGAATCGCTCCAGCAGCTGGTCGCGGCGGCGGACCACGTCGTCGGGGTTGAGCGCGGGACGGCGCACCGCGTCGGCGAAAAGGCGCACGGCCTCGGGCAGGCGGCCCGCGGGGGCGTCCAGGCCGGTGATGAAGGCGTCCCAGTTGACGCGGGAGACCCACTCGGCGCCGTGGCGCTCCAGGGCGGGCGCCAGGGAGCTGTTGCCTCCGGGGCCGTCCTCCAGGACCTCGCTGGTCAGAGCGCTGACGCCCATGGCGTCGAGCGGCTCGGCGGCACCGCCGCGCGGGTGCACGAGGCGGAGGGAGACCAACTGTTGGCCGGGTACGTCGACGGCGACGACCGTGCCGCCGCCGACGGTGAGGCGGCGGGGCTTGGGAAAGGTGTAGGACGCTACGGCACCGAGGTCCGGGCGTGTCTGAGGCATGCTCTGCGGCTCTTTCTGCGGCTTGCGGTAACGGAACCCGGATCAGGCGTCGACGTTGTCGGCCCCGGCCGCCTCGGCGGCCCCGGACTCCTCGGGGTCGAAGCGGACGACGAGCAGGTTGTCGTCGACCAGCACGCGCTCGGCGGCGGCCCGCACCTCCTCGGCGGTGATGTCGTCCCAGCGCCGGGGCCAGGTGTAGGCCAGCTCGGGGTCGTCGAACAGCTGGGTGCAACTGCTGATGCTGTCGGCGAGCCCGGAGGGGCTGGAGATGGACTGGAGGTGGTCGCGCTCCAGGACGGCGCGGGCCCGGTCCAGCTCCTCCTCGGTGATCCCGGCGGCCAGCTTGGCGATCTCCTCGCGCATGGCCTCCTCCAGCACGTCGCCGCTGACGCCCTCGCGGGAGAGCATGTTCACCAGCATCAGGCTGTCGGTGTAGCGGAACGGCAGGATGTCGGCGGCGCCGCCGCCGTCGTCGGCGGCGATGGGGCGGTCCACCACCAGGGAGCGGTACAGGCGGCTGCCCTGCCCCTGTCCCAGGACGGCCGAGGCCAGGTGCATGACGTCGAACCCGCGCTCACCGTAGGGGGCGACGCGGAACCCGATGAACACCCCGGCGGCGGGCACGGTCTCGGTGACCGCGTCGCGGACCGGGCCGCCCAGCGGGGCCCGCAGGGCGGCGTCGGGCGCCTCGGGGAGGCTCTCGCGGGCCGGGATGGGACCGAAGAACTTCTCCACGCGGCCCCGGACGTCCTCCGGGGCGAGGTCGCTGACCACGGTGAGCACGCAGTTGTCCGGGCCGTAGTGGACCTTGTGGAACGACTTGACGTAGTCGAGGTCGGCGGCGTCCAGATCGGCCATGGAGCCGATGGTCGGGTGGTGGTAGGGGTGGCCCTCGGGATAGGCCAGGCGCAGGATGCGCTCCAGGGCGGTGCCGTAGGGCTGGTTGTCGTAGCGCTGGCGGCGCTCGTTCTTGACGACGTCGCGCTGGTTGTCCAGGACCTCCTGGGTCATGCCCTCGCGAAGGGTCGCCAGCCGGTCGGCCTCCAGCCACAGGATCCGGTCCAGGGCGTGCTCGGGGACCGTCTCGTAGTAGTTGGTGCGGTCGGTCGAGGTGGAGGCGTTGATGTCGCCGCCGAGCCGCTCGACCTCCTCGAAGTGCTCGCCCTTGGCGACGCCGCCGCTGCCCTGGAACATCAGGTGCTCGAAGAGGTGCGCGAACCCCGTGCGCCCCGGGACCTCGTGCCGGGACCCCACGCCGTACCACAGGTTCACGGAGGCGACCTGGCCGGTGGAGGCCGCAGCGGTCACCAGACGCAATCCGTTGTCGAGCGTGTACTGAACGACACGTCCCGCCGCTCCGATGGTGGTCACCAGTGCTGCCCCCGATTCACGTCGCCATGCGACCGCGCCGCCCGCGCGGGCGGCCGTCGTCGTAACGAGTACGACCCTACGGCCTCATCGGACCGCGGGGACACCCGTTCGGGCAATCGGTCGAACCGAAACCGCGGCGGTCGGTTCCGGGCGGTCAGCTCTGGTAGTCGGTGGTGTCCATGGACAGGGCGATCTCGTCGTACACGGCGGAGTACTGGGAGTCGGCCGACCACACGTAGAGCAGGACGTCACTGACCGGCAGGAACCACATGCGCACCTCGAAGGTGTCGCCGTTGACGCACGCAATGTTCCACACCGAGTGGTGCGAGGTGAGGCCGTCTGCGTGGTCGGTGAAACCGGAGACGGCGAGCTCGGCCCCCTCCACGCCGATGCCCCCGGAGGCGGCGGTGTTGAGGCTGCGGCAGCTACCGGTGTCGGCCGCCCAGCCGCCCTCCTTGCTGAACGCCTCGCCCTCGCCCGGCCAGCCCCGGGGGTGCTTGTCGACCGCGTGCGGGGTCAACTGCACGGAACCGTACCCGCAGGGCTCCTGTCCGGGCGGGCTCACGCAGAGCACACCGCCCTCGTTCTGGGTCTGCCAGCCCTCGGGGACCTGCAGGGACACGCCCTCGATGCTCTCGGTGGCGAACTCCTCCGGCGCCGGGGGCTCCGCCGCGGGCAGGGTCCCGCTCTCGCCGAGCCGCAGTTCGGCCTCGCTCCCTCCGGAGCAGGCCGACAGGAGCAGCAGTGCCGCGGCAGCCGCGACCGTTCCCGTGCCGACCCGTGCGGCGCGCGCCCGCCGCCGTCGCCCGTGGATGCCCGCCATGCCGTCGTCCCTCTCGTGGATCCCGTGCTCGAACCACCGTTGACCTTAGCGCGCCCGGCGACCGCATCGCCCGATTCCGCACGTTCCGGACGGCGTTCCACACCCCGGAGCACTACGCTGGGCCCATGGTGGACCTCGCGAAGATCACGAAGACCCGACAGGGCCCCCGGGGGCCGCTGGTGCTGGAGCTGGACCTGACGGAGGGGGTCGCCGACCAGGCCCCCGGGGACCCGTTCAGCCAGATCGTGAACCGGCGCAGGCAGCAGTACCTGGACGTCCTGGAGGGGATCCGCCGCGGCGCGCGCGACCCGCGGGTGGCGGCCCTCCTGGTCCGGGTGGACGCCCGGTCCCTGGGTTTCGCCAAGGTCCAGGAGCTGCGCGACACCGTCGCCGACTTCCGCTCCGCGGGCAAGCCCGCGGTGGCCTGGGCCGACTCCTTCGGCGAGACCGGCGAGGGGAACCTGCCCTACTACCTGGCCTGCGCGTTCTCGCGCGTGGTCATGGCGCCCACCGGCGTGCTAGGCCTGACCGGCCTGATGATGCGCACGACCTTCGTCAAGGGCGCCCTGGACAAGCTGGACGTGTCCTACGAGGTGGGCGCGCGCCACGAGTACAAGAACGCGATGAACAGCGTCACCGAGACCGGTTACACCGCCGCCCAACGCGAGGCCAGCGACCGGCTCGTCACCTCTCTCGGCGACCAGGTCGTCGAAGCCGTCTCCCGGGCCCGGGGGCTGCCCGAGGAGGAGGTGCGCGCGCTCGTCTCCAAGGGCCCGTTCCTGGCCCGCGAGGCGGTCGGGCACAAGCTGGTCGACGGACTCGCCCACCGGGACGAGGTGTACGCGCGGCTGTTCGAGGAGCTGGGCGGCGAACCGCGGCTGCAGTTCGTCACCCGTTACCACCGCAGGCACACCGCACCCCAGCAGCTCTCCCGCAACACCGGGGGCCACATCGCGCTGATCTCGGCCACCGGGGCGATCAGCCTGGGCCGGACCCGGCGCTCGCCCCTGGGCGGCGGCACCGTCATGGGCTCGGACACCGTGGCGGCGGCCTTCCGCGCCGCGCGCAAGGACCCCCAGGTCAAGGCGGTCGTGTTCCGGGTGGACAGCCGGGGCGGCTCCCCCACCGCCTCCGACGCGATCCGACGCGAGACCGAGCTGACCAGCAAGGCGGGCATCCCCGTGGTGGCCCTGATGGGAGACGTCGCGGCCTCCGGCGGCTACTACGTGACCCTGGGGTCCGACGCGGTCGTCGCGCAGCCGGGCACGCTGACCGGCTCCATCGGCGTGATCACCGGCAAACCGGTCCTGGGTGCGTTGAAGGAGCAGTACGGCGTGACCAGCGACTCCGTGCGCACCGGCGAGCACGCGGGCATGTTCGACACCGACCGGCCCTTCACCGAGTCCGAGTGGGAGCGGGTCAACGCCCTCCTGGACGAGATCTACGAGGACTTCACCGGCAAGGTCGCCGCCGCGCGCAAGATGACCCGCGAGCAGGTGCACGAGGTGGCCCGGGGCCGGGTGTGGACCGGCCGCGACGCCCACGAGCGCGGTCTGGTGGACGAACTGGGCGGTCTGGAGACCGCCGTTCGGCTGGCCCGCGAGAAGGCCGGGGCGGGACCGCTCCCGCTGCGGCCCTTCCCCCGCGCGCACCCGCTCGACCGGATCCGCCAGCACGAGTCCAGCGAGGACGCGGGCGCCTCGGGCCCACAGACCGTGGTCAGCGCCTGGGGTCCCCTGGAGCACGTGGCCGTGGCGATGGGGCTGCCGGTCGGCGGCCCGCTGATGATGCCGGGACTGTGGGAGATCCGTTGACGTACCTGGACGCGATGGCCCTGCTGCCCGTGGGCGTCACGGTGGTGACCGTCGCCGACGGCCGCGACGACGTGGGGGCCACCGTCAGCGCCTTCGGGTCGGTCTCGGCCGACCCGCCCGTGGTGTCGGTCAGCGTGGACGCCAGCGGCTACATGGCCGAGGTGATCGAGGAGGTCGGCGCCTTCGCCGTCAACGTGCTGGGGGGCGGCCAGCGGGCCGTGGCCGGGCGGTTCTCCGCCGAGGGCCGCCCCAGCGCGCGCCTGCTGGTGACGGACCAGCCCCACCACCGGGGCGAGCACACCCGCGCGATCGTGCTGGACGAGGCCCTGGCCGCGCTGGAGTGCTCCGTGCGCCAGGGGGTGCCGGTCGGCGACCACGTGGTCTTCTTCGCCGACGTCACCAACCTGCCGGGGGTCCGGGGAGAGGGCCCGGCCCTGGCCCGCCGTTCCGGCCGGTACCGGCTGGTGGAGTAGGCGGGCGATGCGTCAGGCGGGCCGGTGCGGTGGACGGGGCCGCGGCCCCGGGGTGCGGCCCCGCGGGGGCGGCCCGCCCCCGCGGGGCCGAGGCGCGCGGAACCCGCCGCCTCGGTCCCGGCTCCCCCGCGACCGGCGGGAGCCGACCGCCGGAAACCGACCATTCAGGCCAGCCCCTCCTGCTCCAGCCACTCCTGGGCGACGTCGGCGGCGTTCTCGTTGCCGATGACCACCCGCTCGTTGAGCTGGGTGAGGGACTCGGTGGTCAGGGCGGCGGAGACGGCGTTCAGCGCGCCCCCGGCGGCCTCGTCCACCTGCTCGCTGTTGACCAGCGGGGTGACGTTCTGCGCGCCGAACAGGTTCTCCGGGTCCTCCAGGATCACGAAGTCGTTCGCGGTGATCTGCGGGTCGGTGGTGAACAGGTTGGCCGCCTGGATGTCACCGTCCAGGAGCGCCTGGGTCAGCAGCGCCACCTCCAGGGACCGGAACTCGCCGAACTCCACCCCGTAGACGTCGGCCAGGCCCACCACGCCCTGCTGGCGGGTCTCGAACTCCGGCGGGCCCCCCAGGGTCAGCTCCCCCGCGACGCCGGCCAGGTCCTCCAGGCTGGCCAGGCCGTGCTCCTCGGCGACCTCGCTGGTGACGGTGACCGAGTCCTTGTTCTCAGCGCTGGAGGAGTCCAGGATCTCCAGGCCCTCGGGCAGCGCCTCGGTGACCCTCTGGTTGGTCTCCTCGCTGCTGCCGGTGGGCGCGTTCTCGTCGAGGTAGGCCAGGATCGCGCCGTTGTACTCGGGGAACACCGACAGGTTGCCGGACTCGATCTGCGAGTAGTAGACCTCGCGGCTGCCGATGCCGAGCTGGTACTCGACCTCCACGCCCTCGGCCTCCATGGCCCGGCCGTAGATCTCGGCGAGCAGGGTGGACTCGGGGAAGTCGGCGGAGCCGATGACGACCGCGCCGCCGGATCCGCCGCCGGACTCACCGCCGCCCTCCTCCGCGTAGGGGTCACTGGCGCCGCACCCGGTCAGGAGCAGTGCGGCCAGGGGCAGGGCGATTCTCTTGTACATGGAACCTTCTCTCTGGGGTGGCCTGGCCCTGTGACCCGGCCCGGTTCTGTGGTGTGGCCCGGCTCCGCGGCGCGGTCCGGCCCTAGCCCTGCTGCGCGGCCTGGCGCAGACCGGGGGCGACCAGGAGCCGCCGCAGTCCGGCGAACACGAGCGTGGTCAGGACCGCGAGCAGCACCACCAGCACCGATCCGCCGAGCATCATCGTCAGGTCCTGGCGTGCCTGGCCGTCCACGATGTACCGGCCCAGGCCGCCGACCCCGACGTAGGCGGCGATGGTCGCGGTCGCGACCACCTGGACGGCGGCGGTGCGCATGCCGATGAGGATGAGCGGCGTGGCCACGGGCAGTTCGAGGCGCAGCAGCACCTGGTGGCCGCGCATGCCCATCCCGACGGCGGCGTCCCTGAGCCGGGGCTCCACACCGCGCACCCCCTCGTGGGTGTTGACCAGGATCGGGGGCACGGCCAGCGCCACCAGCGCGCACAGCACGGGCACGATCCCGATCCCGGCGGCCAGCACGATGAGGAACAGGACGCCGATGGTGGGCAGGGCGCGGGCGAAGTTGGCGAGGCTGGTGGTCAGGAAGCCGCCCACACCGGTGTGGCCGGTGAGCAGCCCCAGGGGGACCGCGACGGCGGCGGACAGCAGCAGTCCGAGCAGCGAGTAGTAGACGTGTTCGCCCAGACGCGCGGGGATTCCCGCCGCGCCGGTCCACTGGGCGGGGTCGGCGAACCACGCGACCAGGTCGTTGAGGATGTCCATGGTTACCTCTCCCCCGCCGTGTCACCGGAGCCAGGGTCCGCTGGCGACCGTCCCCCCGCCGGGTCCGCGGGCCGCGGGCCCGCCGCCGGCTCCGCCGCGACCGCCTCCGCCGCGACCGCCCGGCGCCTGCGGCGCGGTACCGCGCCGTCGCGGCGCGACCAGGGGGTGAGCAGGCGCTGGGCGAGCACCAGCACCGCGTCGGTGACGAACGCCAGGACCACGGTGAGCACGATGCCGACCACGATGGGCGCGTCGAACTGGCGCCGGAAGCCCTCGCTGAGGATGAGCCGGCCGAGACCGCCCAGACCCACAAGCGAGGCGACGCTGACCATGCTGATGGTGGCCACCGAGGCCACCCGCAGCCCGGCGATGACCACCGGCACGGCCACCGGCATCTCCACGTACAGCAGGCGCCGCAGCGGGCCGAAGCCCATGGCGACGGCGGCCTGGCGCACGTGGTCGGGGACCTGTCGCAGTCCGTCCACCACGTTGGGCAGCAGGATCACCAGGGTGTACAGGGCCAGCGGCACGATGGCCGTCCAGTCGCTGAACCCGGTGTAGGGCAGCATGAGGAAGAACAGGGCGATGGAGGGCACCGCGTAGAGCACGTTCACGCCCGTCAGCACCGGCGGGTACAGGCGCTTCCAGCGCGCGCACGCCAGCCCCAGGGGCAGGGCGACCGCCAATCCGATGAGGATGGACAGGTAGGACAGCCGCATGTGCTCGGTCAGGCGGGGCAGGACGCCCCGGTCCGGGTCGCCGGGATGGCTCCAGTTCGCGACGCCCCAGCCCACGACGCTGACGACCCAGTCCCACGCCCCGGCGAGCGCCCCGGTGCCGGACGGTCCGGCCGCGGACCCCGCGCCCCAGACCCCGGCGACGGCCTCGGCGATCACTCGGTCACCGACCACAGAGCGGCGCCCAGGTCGTCCTGCGAGACCACGCCGACCACCCGGCCGTCGGCGTCGACGCCGACCGCGCGGCCCGCGGGCGAGAGCACGGCCGCGTCCAGGGCGGCGCGCAGGGAGTCCGTGCCCACGGCGAAGGTGTGGCCGAAGGGCGCGAGTTCGAGCGAGCCCAGCGCGGTGTCCGAGGGCGCGTCGGCCAACTGCCGTGCGCTGGCCCAGCCCAGGGGCATGCGGTCACCGGTGACGACCAGGGCCCAGGGCTCGTCCCCGAGCGAGGCGGACGCGGCGCCCGCGCGCACGCTCTCCTCCAGGACGGCGTCCTGGCGCGGGGAGAGCCTGTCGGCCGGGAAGAAGGACAGGCGCCGCACGCCCCGGTCGTAGCCGATGAAGGACTCCACGAAGGCGTCCTCGGGCGCGGCCAGGAGGTTCTGGGGGGTGTCGTACTGGGCGAGCCTCCCGCCGGGGCGGAAGACGGCGATGCGGTCACCGAGCCGGACGGCCTCGTCGATGTCGTGGGTGACGAAGACGATGGTCTTGTGCAGCTCCTGCTGCAGACGCAGGAGCTCCTCCTGGAGGCTGGCGCGCACGACGGGGTCCACGGCGCTGAAGGGTTCGTCCATCAGCAGGACGGGCGGGTCGGCCGCCAGTGCGCGGGCCACGCCGACGCGCTGCTGCTGGCCCCCGGAGAGCTGGTGGGGGTAGCGGCGGGCCTGGGCGGGCTCCAGACCGACCAGTTCCATGAGCTCGGCGGCGCGCGCCCTGGCCCTGGCCCTGCCCCAGCCGAGCAGCAGGGGCACGGTGGCGATGTTGTCACGCACGGTGCGGTGGGGGAAGAGCCCGGCCTGCTGGATGACGTAGCCGATGGAGCGGCGCAGCGCCGCGGGGTCGCGCTGGCGCACGTCCTCGCCGTCGATGCGGACGGTGCCCCCCGTCGGTTCGACCATGCGGTTGATCATCCGCAGCGACGTGGTCTTGCCGCTTCCGGAGGGACCCACGAAGACCGTGGTCTGGCCGGTCTCGACGGTCAGGTCCAGCTGGTCGACGGCCACCGTGCCGTCGGGATAGTGCTTGGCGGCACCCTCGAACGCGATCATCGGCGGTGTCGTCTCCATTCGGGGAACCGGAGGGTCCGGAAGGTGGGGTGTGGCGAAGGGCAGGCCGTTCGCACGTTACCCCCGGGTGCGCTGGTCAAACCGTGGGGTGGAGGCCGTGACCGTACCGGGACCGCAGGCGGCGGGCACGCCGAGGGGCCGGGTCGTGGGACCCGGCCCCTCGGCGTGCCGCCTCAGTCCTGACGGCCGATCCAGTCGGCGAGCTGGTGGAGGTCGTCCAGGACGGCGTCGGCGCGGGCCGCCTCCTCGGCGGCGGCGTGGCGGTAGCCGTAGATGCCCCGGCGCAGCAGGACGGTGCGCATCCCGGCGGCGCGGGCGGGGAGGACGTCGTTGTCGACGCGGTCGCCGACGTAGACGATCTCGCCGGGTTCGGTGCCGGGGCTGGCGGCCCGGACCAGGGACAGGACGCGGTCGAAGAACGCGGATTCGGGCTTCTTCACGCCCCAGTCGTCGGAGATGCCGATGCCGTCCACGCCCAGGTCCATGGCGGTCAGGGCGGGCCCGGCCTGGGGCGGCTGGTTGCCCGCGATGACCAGGGAGATCCCGGACGCGCGCATGGCCGCGAAGGCGGGGCGCACGTCGGGGTACAGGTCGGCCTCACCGAAGTGTTCGCGTTCGCCGTCAGGGTCCTCGGCACGCCAGCGCGCGCTCTCGGCCGCGAGGTCGAACCCGGGCACGAGCAGGCGGAAGCCGTCGGTGAGGGTGCCGCCGGAGGCGAGCACGCCGCCGATGGTCCCGAAGAAGGCCATGTGCGGGATGCCGAAGCGGTCGGCCCAGCGCGCGAAGATCCGTGTCTCGTCGACGAGTGTCTCGCCGACGTCGAAGACCGCAGTACGAATTGCCACGGTCAGGGAGTGTACAAGCCACCGACGACGGTCCCCGGACGGGGCAAGGGGCCGCGGCACGGGAGCGGCCGTTGCCCCGAACCGCGCGGACGGCGCGCTCCCGGCCGCTCGGCCCGCCCCCGGCGCCCGGCCGGGCTGACCGGCTCCCTGAGGTCGGTACCGGGCGGGCCCCGCCGGGTTCAGCTGGGCGGGCGCAGCACCGCGAAGGCGTCGGTGATCTGGAGGCCGCGCTCGCGGAACCGGAAGAGCGCGGCGGGCCTGCCCCCGGATCGGCCCGAGGGGACCGAGCGGCCGGTCTCCTCGATCTGGCCCCGGCGCAGCAGGACGCGGCGCAGGTTGGTGGCGGCCACGTCGTGGCCCAGCGCGGCCCGGTAGTAGCCGGACAGCTCCGACATCGTGAACTCCGGCGGGGCGAGGGCGAACCCGACGTTGGTGTAGCTGAGCTTGGCGCGCAGCCGCTGGCGCCCGGAGCGGACGATGGACGCGTGGTCGAAGGCCATGGTCGGCAGGTCGGCGGCCGGGTGCCAGCCGGTGTCGCCGGGCACGACCGGATCCACGTCGGCGGGGACCAGCCCCACGTAGGCGGTGGCCAGGGTGCGGCGCCGGGGGACGCGGTCGGGATCGCTGCGGGTCTCCAACTGCTCCAGGTGTGACAGATCCCTCACGTCGACCTTCTGGGCGAGCTGGCGCCGGATGGAGGCGCCCAGGTTCTCGCCCCGGCCGAGCCTGCCGCCGGGCAGCGCCCAGGCGCCCTCGCAGGGCGGCAGGGCCCTGCGCCACAGCAGGACGCACAGCTCTCCCGCGCGGATCTGGAGCACGACCGCGAGCGCCTCGTGCACCGACAGCTCCGCGTGGTCGGACGCGGAGCAGACGGACGCCGCGACCTGTCCGTTTTCCTGAGGGATGTCCACCCTGTCCCTTCCGTTACCCGTCATGTTAAGCTTAACCAGGTTTGTGCCTGACAGACAAAAACCTGTCCTCGCCCGCATCGACCCTCCACGGCACGGCGCCCGCGCGGCGTCGCCCACAGCCTCAAGGAAGTAGTTGGACATGGCACCGGTCACCGCCACGGCGGACACCATGACCAGGCAGGAATGGGCCGCTGAGGTCCACCGTCTGGCGAAGGAGCGCGACGCTGTCATCCTCGCGCACAACTACCAGCGCCCGGAAATCCAGGACGTCGCCCACCACACCGGTGACTCCCTGGCGTTGTCCCGCCTGGCCGCCGGTGTCGACGCGAGCACCATCGTCTTCTGCGGCGTGCACTTCATGGCCGAGACCGCCAAGATCCTCGCCCCTCAGAAGACCGTCCTGCTGCCCGACCCCGCCGCCGGGTGCTCGCTGGCCGACACCATCACCGCCGAGGACGTGCGCACCTGGAAGGCCGAGCACCCCGACGCGGTCGTGGTCGCCTACGTCAACACCACCGCGGCGGTCAAGGCCGAGACCGACATCTGCTGCACCTCCTCCAACGCCGCGGACGTCATCCGCTCCATCCCCGAGGACCGCGAGATCCTCTTCCTGCCGGACCAGTTCCTGGGCGCCCACGTCAAGCGGGTCACCGGCCGCGACAACATCCACGTGTGGATGGGCGAATGCCACGTGCACGCCGGGATCGACGGGCACACCCTGCGCGAGCGGGTCGCCGCCGAGCCCGACGCCGAGGTCTACGTCCACCCCGAGTGCGGCTGCGCCACCTCCGCCCTCTACCTCGTGGGCAGCGGTGCCGTCCCGCAGGAACGCGTCAAGGTCCTCTCCACCGGCGGGATGCTGACCGCCGCGGAGAACACCAGCTCCAAGAAGGTCCTCATCGCGACCGAGACCGGCATGCTGCACCAGTTGCGCAACGCCAACCCGAACACGGAGTTCGAGGCGGTCAACTCACGCGCCGAGTGCCACTACATGAAGATGATCGACGCGGACAAGCTGCTCAACGCGCTGCGGTTCGGCACGACCGAGATCACGGTCGACGCCGACACCTCCGCGCGCGCCCGCCGCTCCGTAGAGCGGATGATCGCCATCGGGTCACCGTCACGCGGCGGAGAGTAGCCGATCCGTGACCGCCGGGTCCCGCATCCGGCTCTGAGGTTACGGAAGTCTTACCTTCAAGACACAGGTAGACGATTCACCCACGCGTCGCCTCTCCCCTCGCTACCGTCACGGGGAACGGGGGGTTAGAAAAGTGACCAGAGGCAGCGAACCAGGCGAACCGTCGACGGTCGAGGCGCTCTACGACGCCTTCGCGCCGTCCCTGTACCGGTACGCCTGGTCGCTGCTGGGTGAAGAGGACACCGGGCTGGCGGCCGAGGCCGTGCACGACGGCCTCGTCGCCGGTGTCGTCCTCGACTCGCGGCGCGCGGACCCGGCCGACCTCGGCTCCTGGCTGTACGCCCTGGTCCGCTCGGCCTGCCAGCGCCGAGGCCTGGCCCACGTAAGCCCCTACACCCGGCTGGCCACGGTGCCCGCCGAGGAGCCGGCGGCCCGCATGTTCGCCCGGCTGCCCGCCAGCCACCGCGAACTGGTGGAGCTGAACCTGCGGCACGCGCTGCCCACCTCCGCGGTCGCGCGCGTCCTGGGCCTGGACCCCCAGATCTGCGGCGAGCTGACGCGCTCGGCGATCCGCCGCGCCGCGGAGAACCTGGACGGCCGCGACGGCGACCACCCCGTCCCCGGCCCCCGAACCTCCGGGGAGGCGGGAGCCTCCGGCGGCGCCGGGGACACCGGCGGCCCGGGCACCGCCGCCTGGCGCGCCCAGGTGCACGACGTCTCCCAGGCCCTGGCCCTGCTGCGCCCGCCCGGCCCACCGCCCGGCCTGCGCGAGGCGGTGGTGCGCACCTGCACCGACCCCGGCCTGGCCGCGGACCGCGAGCGTATCGCCGCGCAGATGCACCCCCTCACCGGCGAGGGGTACCCGATGCACCGCTCCCGCGCCGCCGGGGCGGCCGAGGAGGAGAACGGGACGGCCGAGCCCGGCCCCGGGGCGCCGCCCCGCACCCTGCCCGGCGACCGGCTGACCACACACGACCACCCGGTGCGCGACGAAGCGGTCACCCCGCTGGCCGGGCCAGGTTCGCCTACCGGCCCCGACGACCGGCGCACCGCACGCCGCCGCTGGCCGCTGCCCGCCGTCTCCGGCCTCGCCACCGTGGCGCTGGCGGTCGCGCTGTGGGGCTGGGCCAGCGCCGTGGGCGGCCCCTCCACAATGATCGGCGCCGGGCCCGACGAGGCCGAGCGCGGACCGCTTGCCCCCCAGGTGGAGACCGACGCGACCAGCGCGGACACCAAACCGGAGGCCGGACCGACCGTCGAGCCCACGTCCGCACCGACGGAGCCCGCCGGACCCGGGGCCGAGACGGCGCCGCGGCAGGAGGACGGCGACGGCAGCGGACAGCAGGCCCCCGGCCCGGCTCCGGAGCGGACCACGCCCGCACCGCCCCCGCAGGAGGCGAGCCCGCCCTCCGGAGGCGAGGGGCACGACGGCGCTCCGGACCCGCCGGTGGAGGATGTGCCCGGAGACGACGACGCCCCCGACGGCCCGCCCGAGGAGGACGGGGACGACGACGGGGGCGGCACAGGTCTGCTCGACGGGCTGCTCGGCCTGCTCTTCGGCGGTGGCTGACGCCGGTCCCCGCCGACGCGGGGGGAGGGTGAGCGGATCAGAACGGGGCGAGCAGACGCTCGGCCGCGGCCTGGAGCCGCCGCTCCACCTCGTCCACGTCGCGGCGCCCCTTGAGGACCTCCACCAGCTCGAAGATCCACACGCTGGTCAGCGAGCCCACCAGGACGTAGCCGGTACTGTCGCGCTCCACCCCGGTACCGCCCCCCTCCTCGGCGCCCTCCAGGTTGCCGGTGGCCACCCGCCACACCAGGTCGGAGATGCGCAGGTCGAGCTCGATCTTGACCTCGGCCATGATGAGCGAGCGCACCAGCGCGTCGGCCAACTCCGGCTCGCGCATCAGCCCGCGCGTGGCCCGCAGCAGGACGTCGACCGCCCGTTCGGCGGGGGTGTCGGCGGTGGGCGGACGGCGGACGATGCCGCCCTCCAGCAGGTCCAGCTCCTCGGTGACCACGGCCACCACCAGGTCCATCTTGGAGGGGAAGTACCGGTAGAGCGTGCCGAGGGCGACACCCGCGCGCTCGGCCACCGAACGCATCTGCATGGCCTCCACACCACCGCGCACGGCCAGCGCGGCCGCGGTCTGCACGATGCGCTTGCGGCGCTGGGTCTGACTTCGTGACATCGTTCCGCTCGCCGCCTGCACCGGCACAGGATCTCCCCTTCGTCGTCAGCCCGCGCGCTGCCCGCTCGCGGCGGCGCTGATGCCCGTCGCCGACGCCCACCCGGAGGCGGCGGCTGTTACGAGAACACGTTATCCAACCGATTCCCCCGAAGACGGCCGGTCAAGCCCATGATCCTCACCTCATCGCCCGACGTAGTAGTAGCAATACGAAAAGCGGACCGGGGTTTTCGGATCGCCTGGCAGGTTTTGTAGAATTTGTTCTCATTTGTGTACCGCGCATGAACACCGCCTCTCCTCCGGCCGTCCGGACGCCCACCGCGCAGAACACGGCGACGCGCCCCGCCGGAGCGCCGCCGCGAGGCGCCCGACATAGGATCCCTTACCAACCGGCCCGACGCCGGTCCGAACACAACTGCCGAGTAACATAGGCACGCGCACGCCTGTCACCGGCCGACGGCGTCCGCGCCCACGGCGACCGGGCCCGCGACCCAACGAAGAGGTGGACTCTTGACCCAGTCGGGCACCACACCGAGCCCCCGGCCCCGTGCCGAGCGCCCCCTGCGCGTCGCCCTGCTGTCCTACCGCAGCAAGCAGCACGTCGGCGGACAGGGCGTGTACGTCCGCCACCTCTCGCGCGAACTGGCCGCCCTGGGCCACGAGGTCACCGTCCTCTCCGGCCAGCCCTACCCCGTCCTGGACGAGGGCGTGACCCTGGAGAAGGTTCCCTCCCTGGACCTGTACAACGACGCCCACCCCTTCAAGGCGCCGCCCGTACGCGAGTGGCGGGACTGGATCGACGCCCTGGAGGTCGCCACCATGTGGACCGCCGGGTTCCCCGAGCCCCTCACCTTCTCCCTGCGCGCCAACCGCGAACTGCGCCGCCGCCTGGACGACTTCGACGTCGTCCACGACAACCAGACGCTGGGCTGGGGACTGCTCGGCATCAGGTCCGCCGGACTGCCCCTGGTCACCACCATCCACCACCCCATCAGCGTGGACCGCAGGATCGAACTGGCCGAGGCACGGGGCCTGCACAAGCTCACCAAGCGCCGCTGGTACGGGTTCGTGGGCATGCAGGCCAGGGTCGCCCGCCGACTCGACCCGGTCCTGGTGCCCTCGCAGTCCTCCGCCGACGACATAGCCCGCGAGTTCGGCGTCTCACCCGCCGCCATGGAGGTCACCCCGCTGGGCGTGGACACCCGCCACTTCCACCCGCGCCCCGCGCTGGAGCGCGTACCGGGACGCATCGTGTGCACCGCCAGCGCCGACAGCCCCCTCAAGGGCGTGGCGGTCCTGCTGCGCGCCGCGGCCAAACTAGCCACCGAACGCGACATCACCCTGACCGTCGTCAGCAGCCCCAAACCCGGCGGCCCCACCGACCGGCTGGTGGACGAGCTGAGCCTGCGCGACCGCGTCGAGTTCGTCAGCGGCATCGACGACACCGCCCTGGCCGAACTCATCGCCAGCGCGCAGGTGGCGGTCGTCCCGTCCTTCTACGAGGGGTTCTCCCTTCCCGCCGTGGAGGCCATGGCCTGCGCCACGCCGCTGGTGGCCAGCCGCGCCGGAGCGCTGCCCGAGGTCGTGGGCACCGAAGGGGACGCCGGGCGGCTGGTGCCCCCGGGCGACCCCGAAGCGCTCGCCGAGGCGCTGGCCGCCCTGCTCGACGACGACGCCGAACGCGAACGCATGGGCGCAGCCGCCTGGCGCCGGGTCCAGGAGCGCTTCACCTGGAGGGCCGTCGCCGAACTGACCGCGCGCCGCTACGCCTCCACCGTCGACGCCGTGCGGGGGAACCGCCCCGCCGACGGCGACGCACGGCCCGGACCCGCCGAGCCCGCGTCCGCGCCGGCAGCCGAGCGGGCCCCCGCCAACGGCGCCTGACCGGCCCGGACCGCGCACGACCCACCGCCCCGCCTCCGCGGCCGCGGAGCCCGAAGACCAGATCCCCGAGCCAGATCCCCAGGGAGCCTCCACTGATCACCGTCGACTTCAACCTTTTCCCCGTCGGCCCGGGCGACCGCGTGCTCGACCTGGGCTGCGGGGGCGGCCGCCACGCCTTCGAGGTCTACCGGCGCGGCGCCGACATCGTGGCCTTCGACCAGAACGTCGCCGACCTCGCCGAGGTCGAGACCATGTTCGCCGCGATGCGCCATGAGGGCGAGGCTCCCGAGGAGGCCAGGGCCGAGACCGTCAAGGGCGACGCCCTGGACATGCCCTTCGACGACGCCAGCTTCGACCGCGTGGTCGCGGCCGAGATCTTCGAGCACCTCCCGCACGACACCGCCGCGATGGCCGAGCTCTTCCGGGTGCTGCGGCCCGGCGGCATCGCCGCGGTGACCGTGCCCAGCTTCCTGCCAGAGCGCCTGTGCTGGGCCCTGTCGGAGGATTACCACACCAACGAGGGCGGGCACATCCGCATCTACACGCGCGCCGAACTGGAGGCCAAGCTCAAGGCCACCGGCTTCGAGATCGGCCCGCACCACCACGCGCACGCACTGCACGCGCCCTACTGGTGGATCAAGTGCGCTGTGGGCACCGACCGGGACGACCACCCGCTCGCCAAGGCCTACCACGACATGCTGGTGTGGGACATGCTCAAGGCGCCCGCCGTGACCCGCGTCGCCGAGCGCCTGCTCAACCCGGTCATCGGCAAGAGCGTGGTCGTGTACGTGCGCAAACCGCACGACGCCTGATGTCCGTCGCCCCCGTGCCCGCGACCACGACCGGACCGGCCCCTCACGACGCCCTGAGCCTGCCCGGCGTGCTCGACGCCGAGCAGCTGCACCGTTCTGCCTCCTACCTGGCACGCTGCCAGGAGGACGGCGGGGCCATCCCGTGGTTCCCCGGCGGGCACACCGACGTGTGGGACCACGTGGAGTGCGCCATGGCCCTGACCGTGACCGGCCGCAGCGCACCCGGACACGCCGATGCGGCCCGGCGCGCCTACCTGTGGCTGGCCGACAGCCGCGCGCCCGGGGGCGGATGGCCCGCCAAGTTCCGCCAGGGCGTGCCCGTGACGCCGCTGCGCGAGGCCAACCACGCCGCCTACCCCGCGGTGGGCCTGTTCCACCACCTGCTCGTCACCGGCGACACCGCGTTCGCCGAGCGGATGTGGCCGGTGGTCGAGGAGGGCCTGGAGTTCGTCCTGGCCCTGCGCGGCGAGCACGGCGAGATCCTGTGGGCC
Organism: Nocardiopsis sp. RV163; assembly: GCF_001029525.1. Classification (NCBI taxonomy): domain Bacteria; kingdom Bacillati; phylum Actinomycetota; class Actinomycetes; order Streptosporangiales; family Nocardiopsidaceae; genus Nocardiopsis; species Nocardiopsis sp. RV163. The sequence continues at coordinate 22,463 of NZ_LEKI01000067.1, forward strand.
CGCTCGGAGAACGGCGCCCCGGGGGACCACGCGCTGCTGACGGTGTGCGCGAGCGTGCACCACGCGCTGCGCTGCGGTGCCGCCCTGGCCGCGCGCCTGGGCCGGTCCCGCCCCGCGTGGACGGCCGCCGCCGACCGTCTCGCGGTGCTCATCAACGGGCATGAGGACCTGTTCGCGGACCGGGACCGCTTCTCGATGGACTGGTTCTACCCCGTCCTGGGCGGCGCCGTGCGCGGCGCCGCAGCCAAGGAGCGCATCGCCGAGCGCTGGGACCGCTTCGTGGTGCCCGGACTGGGCGTGCGCTGCGTGAGCGACCAGCCATGGGTGACCGCGGCGGAGACCTCGGAGCTGGTGCTGGCGCTGGCCGCCGTCGGCGACGTGGACGCGGGCGTGCGCCTCCTGCGGGACGTGCAGCACCTGCGCGACTCCGACGACGGCGTGTACTGGACGGGTTACCAGTTCGCCGAACAGGTGCGCTGGCCGGTGGAGCGCAGCACGTGGACGTCGGCCGCCGTGATCCTGGCGGCGGACGCGCTCACCGGGACCACGCCGGGCTCGCGGGTCTTCCTGCACACCTGGGACGGGGCCCCTCCGACTGGGTAGTGTCCCCCGGACGCGCACCACCTCCAGCCCCCGGTAGGCGCCCGCCTCCGCGGTCCGAGGCCGGTTCGGGCCGACGGGCCCCGCTCCGCCGACTGGCGCGGGCCCGACACGGAGGACCCCGAACACGGGGGAGGGCCCGGCGGTGCGCCGCCGGGCCCTCCCCCGTTCTCACCGGCTCCGGTCACCACCGGAACCGGACCTCACCAGAGGTCGTCGCGTCTGGCCGGCGGGCTCTCACCGCTGCCGCCACCGCCGCCTTCCTCTCCGTCGCCGCCCTCACCGGGGCCCGGGTCGGTCCCGGGACCGGGGATCTCCGGCCACTCGGGCGTGGTGGGCTCCTCCGGCTCCACCGGTGTCTCGGGGGTGGTGGGCACGTCCGGCTCGGTCGGCGTCTCCGGCTCCGCGGGCGCCTCCGGCTGCTGAGGCTGCTGGGGCTGCTCGGTGGACACGTCCGGAGCCCAGTTCTCGGTGGTGCCGCTGAAGGCCGGACTCGGGAACGAACCCGGCTCGTAACCCTCCATCGCGGTGCTCATGTACCGGTTCCACAGCGACGCGGGAAGCGTACCGCCCGACAGAGCACCGTATCCCGGGATACTGAAGCTCTCGTTGTTGCCGCTGTAGATCCCCACAGCCGTGGACAGCTGCGGGGTGAAACCGACGAACCATGCGGCGACGCTGCCGTCGGTGGTACCGGTCTTGCCCGCGGTGGGGTGGCTGGCCAGCCGCGCCCCGGTACCGGTACCGGCGTTGACCACCTGCTGGAGGGCGTAGGTGACGTCGGCGGCGGTCGCCTCCTCAAGGGCCCTGTTGCTCTCCACCTCCGGGCGCACGTTCTCACCCTCGGAGTCGACGATCTCCCGTACCACGTGCGTCTCGACGTGCACGCCGCCGTTGGCGAAGGTGGCGTACCCGCTGGCCTGGTCGACCGTGCGGGCGCTGGAGGCCCCCAGCGGCATGACCGGAACCAGTTGGCTCTCGGGGACGCTCCCATCGGGCCAGCCCGCGGCGTAGACGGTGTCGCGGACGTTCTCGAAACCGACCTCCTGGGCCAGCTCGATGAAGCCGAGGTTGTTGGAGTGCTGAGTGGCCTGCGTGAGCGTCATGATGCCGCCCGGCGAGTTGCCCGCGTTCTGGATGCGCGAGCCCGCGATGGTGCGCGGCCCGCGCCCGTCCACCGTGGAGTTGAGGCTGTAGCCCTGCTCCAGTGCGGTGGCGAGCACGTACGGTTTGAACGCCGAACCGGTCTGCGCGGCGCCGAGGAAGGAGCTGTCGTACTGGTTCTCCCAGTAGTCGTGCCCGCCGTAGAAGGCCAGGACCTCGCCCGTCGCCGGATCGACCGTGGTGAGACCGACGTTGACGCCCTCGGGCCGCTCCTCGGGCGGGACCATCTCCTCCACGGTGGCGTAGGCGGCGTCCATCATGTCCTGGTCGAACGTGGTGACGATCCTGTAGCCCTGGCGGTTGATCTGGTCCTCGGTGTAGCCGAGCCGCTCCAGTTCGTTCATGGCCTCCTGGAGCATGTAGCCCTTGTAGCCGCTCAGGTCCGTGCCCTCGCTCGGCCGCTCGGGCTCGGGCGCGGGGAACTCCATCGCGTCGGCCTCTGCCTGGGTGATGGCCTCCGTGGTGACCATGCCGTTGACCACGTACTCCCAGCGCCGCTCCATCGAGGGGGTGGTCTCCACGTCGGCCTCGCCGAAGGGTGTGGGCTGCTGGATGGCGGCGGCCAGGAACGCGGCCTCGGCGGGCTCCAGGTCCTGGACGTCCTTGTGGTAGTAAGCCTGCGCAGCGGCCTGGACCCCGTAGGCGTTGCGGCCGAAGTAGATGGTGTTGAGGTACTGCTCCATCACCCACTCCTTCGACTCGCTCCGGTCGACCTTGAGGGCGATGATGATCTCCCGCACCTTGCGGGTGATGGACACGTCCCGGGAGATGCCCTCGTAGTAGTTGCGCACCATCTGCTGGGTGATGGTGGAGCCGCCCTGGACCTGCTGACCGGTGACGGTGGACCACACCGCGCGTCCGGTGCCGCTCACTGACACCCCGGGCTCGGTCCAGAAACCGCGGTCCTCCGCCGAGATGACCGCCTCGACGACGTGTTCGCCGCCCGTGGTCATCTCGTCGTAGGACAGGATCTCCCGGTGGGTGCCCCGGTAGGCGAACTCGGTCTCGCCGTCGGCGAAGTAGAAGGTGGAACCCTCCTCCAGGACATCGGCCTTGGCCGCGTCCGGGACTTCCACCGTGCTGTAGAAGAAGGCGAAGACACCGCACCCGATGATGAAGAACACGCCGGTGACGATGAGGAAGACCCGCAGGATCCTCCACCAGAGGGGCTTCTTGGCCTTCTGAGCGGCACCGTTCTTCTTGCCCCGGGCCTTGGGGTCGCCCGGGCCCTTGGGGCCGCCGGGCCCGGTACCGCCGGGACCAGCCGGTCCCTTGGGGCCGCCCGGGCCGGTGGGGCCGCCGGGACCGCCGGAGTTGCTGGAACTGGTGGTGTCACCGGGACCGGTCGGGCCGCCGTGCGCCCAGGAGCGGGCGGCGGCCGCTCCGGCAGCCGCCGCGGCACCGGCCTCGGTGGCACCGGGGCGTGCGCCCCGGTCCTGCCCCTCGGAGGGCGACTCGGCCACGTAGGAGGAGAGGCGACGCGGCTCGGGCCACAGGGACGCCGTCTCGGCCGCGGAGGACTCGTCGATCCTCTGCTCCCCGTCACGGTCCGAAGCGACGGCGTCCGGAGCGGCGGGCACAGCGGACGCGGCGGCTCCGGCGGACCCGTCCTCGAAGTCCTGGACGTCGGTCACGGTCCCGGCCACGGGGCTCTTGGGAACTTCCGTGTGCTCCTGCCCGCGCGGGCTCCAGAGGTCTGTGCCGCCCTCTTCCGCACCGGCGTTCCCGGAGGCGTCTTCGGACGTCTGCGCCGCCTCCGCGGAGGCGGCCTCACGGACGGAGTCGAGCGAGAGGGGCTCGGTCCGGTCGGATACCGGCGATGGGGGCTCGTCGGCGCCGGCCGTACCGCCCTGGTCGACGGACGTGTCATCGGCCGCGGAGGGCGGGCCCGCCTGGGAGGGCCGTCCGCCCTCACGCGTGTCGGCCTCCTCCGCGCCCGCACGGCCGGCCGAGGCGGGGGAGCCGGCTGCGAGAGAGGGGTCGGCGGCATCGGAACCGTGCGCTTCGGCGGGGACTCCGGAGGTCTCCTCCGCGGCGTCGTCGCCGGCGTCGTCGGAACCGAAACCCTGTTCCGCGAGGCTCTGGGCGACCTTGTCGCGGAGGAAGGTACCGCTGGTCTTGAAGGTGACCGGGTTGATGAACTCCGGTTCGGGCTGCTCTCCTACGCTTTCCTCTCCTCCGGGAGTGTCATGAGTGGGTTGGTTCTCCTCGCTGGTGGGTACTCCACCTTCGGGAGTGTGCTTGTCGGACAGCTCTTCGGCAGAGGTGTTCCTGGTGTCCGGCGTGTCCTTGGGACGCTGTCCATCCGCCCCGCTTTCGCCGTGTGTGCTCTCGCTCAGTTCCCCGCCCCCATGGCAAATCACGTCCGGCACCCTGCCGTCCTGAGGTTGGACGCGCAAGTGCCCCGGATCGTTCAGTTCGAGTCAGGACCGAAGCGGTAATTCGGGGAATAACGCCGCCATCGCTCAGCCCTTCAAGCCACGATACCCGCCCGTAACGATGTCAAGTCCGAGCAGGTAAGCGTACTGCCACTTCTTACCCGAGGCGTGCCCCGGGCAGTTGTGCATCGGAAAGACTGTTAGACCGCTCACTTCTTGCGGGTGCGTTCGAGCACCCGCAGGGAGCCCACCGCGCGCATCTCCTCGAACTCTCCCGAGTCGAGGGCCTTCCGGTAGATGTTGTAGGGCGGTCGGCCGCCGTCCTCGGGGTCGGGGAAAACGTCGTGGATGACGAGAGCCCCGCCGGGGGCGACGTGCGGGCTCCAGCCAGCGTAGTCGCTCTGGGCGGCCTGCTCGCTGTGGCCGCCGTCGATGAAGACCATGCCGAGCGGGGTGCTCCAGACAGCCGCGACATTGGTGGACCGGCCCACGAGGGCGATGACCTCGTCGTCCAGGCCCGCTTGGGTGATCGTGCGCCGGAAGTGCGGAAGGGTGTCGAACCTGCCCGTCGCCTCGTCCACCAAGGAGGCGTCGTGGTACTCCCAGCCCTCCTGGTGCTCCTCCGAGCCCCGGTGGTGGTCGACCGTGAGGACCTTGGCGCCGGTGGCACGGGCGGCCGCGCCGAGGAAGATCGTGGACTTGCCGCAGTAGGTGCCGATCTCCACGATCGGCCCGACCGGGGCGTAGTCGACGGCGGTCTCGAAGAGGGCGCTGCCCTCGTCAGTGGGCATGAAACCCTTCGCGCTCTCCGCGGCCGCCAGAAGCGCTGAGGGGATTGTCTTCGTCATGCGGGAATTGTCCCACCGGCGAAAACGGAAACGGACACTGGTCCGCGCGGACGGACTACCGCGTCTTCGAGGGGGCGACTGGTCGTCCACAGGACGCAGGACGCTCTGGCGCCCCCACCCCCCACCACGGTTGACTGGAAACAAGGGGGGCCCACCCAGGAAC
>NZ_LEKI01000068.1:0-27228 GCF_001029525.1 Nocardiopsis sp. RV163
GAGGGGGAGGTACGCGTCTGTGGAGCTGAGGGCGGGGTATGCCTACTCACGAGTATGTTACTTGCGAGTAAATACTCTACGCGTGCCACCCCGCCTCGCGAACCGACCGGTCGTCATGTGACGTGTGTCCAGGTGGGAGGGGTTGGGAGGCGGTCGGTTCAGCCCTTGAACGCCCCCGGGGCGGGCCCGCCGCACCGCTCGCCCGGAGTCCGGTCGAGAGCGGACTCGGCGCCGTCGGCGGACCCGGCGGCGCCCGGGGCCGGGGGTTCCGGCGTACGGGACGGGCCGCCCAGAATTTCGCGGGCCAGCCGCGCGATCGTGTCGGAGGCTTGTTGGATCGGGCTGTCGCGCCGCCAGACCAGCAAGTGGCGCAGTTGTATGGGCTCGCCCTCCAGGGGGCGTACCACCACGTCCGGTCCGGTGTCGAAGTCCGGCTGGCACGGCGCGACCGCCCGGCGGTCGGCGACGAGGTCGCGGATCTCGGAGCGGTCGTAGAGCCGGTAGGGAACCTCGGGTGTGAACCCGGCCCGCTGGCAGGCCAGGTAGAAGCACTCGGGCCAGCCGGTGCCGTCCGGCGGGGTCAGCGCCCACGGAGACCCGGCCAGGTCGCCCAGCCTGACCAGCGACCGCTTCGCCTGGGGGTGGTCGGCCCACAGCGCCACGTGCAGCGGCTCCACCGAGAGCATCGCCCAGGACAGGGGGCCGTCGGTGGACAGGTCGCGGTCCACGTAGTCGATCGTGGTCCCCAGGTCCAGGCGGCCCGCGCGCACCAGGTCGGTGACCAGCTTGGGAGAGTACTCCGTGCGCACGTGTACGGGCACGTTCGGGAAGACCTCGGGCATGCGGGCCGACAGCTCCAGCGTCAGCGGCCCGACCCCGCCCACGCGCAGGGTGGTGGGGGAGGCCCCGCGCGCGGTGATGTCGTGCAGCAGGTCGTCCATGGACAGCAGCACCGAACGGGCGCGCACCAGCACGAACTCGCCCAGCTCGGTGGGGCGGACCCCCGAACGCCCCCGGTGGAACAGCGGCCCGCCGACCTCGCGCTCGATCCGCTGGAGCTGGGTGGTCAGCGCGGGCTGGGAGGTGGAGAGCGCGGCGGCCGCCTTGGTCACGCTGCCGGTGTCGGCCAGGAGGCAGATGGTGCGCAGGTGGCGGAGTTCGAGGTCCATGCGTGGAATCTAGGACGGGGAGGGGGCTCGTGTACAGACGTGCTGTCGCCGCGGGCGCGGTGCGCCTTCCCGTCTAACGCGACAGCCCACGGAGCGGTGCGCCGTCCAAGGGTTCGCAGAGCCCGGCCCCGTCGGCTTGTGGAGTGGGGGTGCCGTGCGCCACCATATAGTTGGACGTCCTAATAGGTGTCCACATGTCGGACAGGCGCGGGAGAGGTTCATGACGGTCGCACGTACTCTGCACACCCCCGAGGCGGAGCAGCTCCTGGAACTGACCCGGGAGATCGTGGACAAGGAGTTGGCCCCGCGAGCGGCCGGGGACGAGGAGGACGGCCTCTTCCCGCGCGAGGTCTTCCGCGTGCTCGGCGGCGCCGGACTGCTCGGCCTGCCCTACCCCGGCCGCCACGGCGGCGGGGACCAGCCCTACGAGGTCTACCTCCAGGTGGTGGAGGAGCTGGCCCGGGGCTGGCTCGCGGTCGGCCTGGGCGTGAGCGTCCACACCCTGTCCTGCTACCCCCTGGCCGCCTTCGGCTCCGACGCGCAGAAGGACGCCCACCTGCCCGGCATGCTCGGCGGCGACCTCCTGGGCGCCTACTGCCTGTCCGAGGCCGCCTCGGGCTCGGACGCCTCCGCCCTGGCCACCCGGGCCGAGGCCGACGGCGAGGGCTACCGCGTCAACGGCGCCAAGGCCTGGATCACCCACGGCGGCCGGGCCGACTACTACACGCTCTTCGCCCGCACCGGTGCCCCCGACTCCGGCGCCCGCGGGATCAGCTGCTTCCACGTCCCCGCGGGCACCCCCGGCCTGGGAGCGGCGGCCCCCGAGCGCAAGATGGGCATGAACTCCTCGACCACCGCCGGGGTCCTCCTCGACGACGTCCGCCTGGGGGCCGACGCCCTGGTGGGCGAGCGGGACAAGGGCTTCGGCATCGCCCTGTCCGCCCTTGACTCCGGGCGCCTGGGCATCGCCGCCTGCGCGGTCGGCCTCGCCCAGGCCGCCCTCGACGCCGCCGTGGACTACTCCCGCGAACGCCGCCAGTTCGGCACCGCCATCGGCGACTTCCAGGGCGTGGGCTTCACGCTCGCCGACATGGCCACCCAGGTCGCCGCCTCCCGCGAGCTCTACCTGGCGGCCGCCCGCCTGCGCGACGCCGGGCTGCCCTTCGGCAAGCAGGCCGCGATGGCCAAGCTCCTGGCCACCGACACCGCCATGAGGGTCACCACCGACGCCGTGCAGGTCTTCGGCGGCTACGGCTACACCCGCGACTTTCCCGTCGAGCGCTACATGCGCGAGGCCAAGGTGCTCCAGATCGTGGAGGGCACCAACCAGGTGCAGCGCATGGTCATCAGCCGCCATCTGGCCCGCGAGGGCGCCTGAGGGGTCCGGGTGAGCCCCGCCGCCCCGGGGCTCAGCCGCCGCCCGGCCGCGAGCGCAGCAGCCGGACGGTCTCCTCGTGGGTGCGCGGCTCCAGCTCCAGCGGCCGGTCGGTCAGCGCCGCCAGCGCGGAGCGGTACTCCTCCCCGTCCCCATCCGGGGCCGCGCCGACCTCCAGGTCCTCCAGCGCGACCGGCCCCGGCGCCCCGCCGCCCTCCCAGGACAGCAGTTCCGGGGCGGCGTCCGCCGGGCTCACCAGCACCCGCCGCATCCCGCCGGACAGGCCCAGGCCGGTCGCCTTCAGCAGCGCCTCCTTGCGGGCCCAGTAGCGGAAGAAGGCGCCGACCCGGTCGGCGGGGGAGAGGCGCTCCCAGGCCTGCTGCTCGGGCCCGCCCAGCGTGTAGCCCGCGAGCCCATCCAGGTCGCGGGCCGGGGACACGCGTTCCACGTCCACGCCCACGGGCACCTCGCGGGCCAGGGCCAGCACCACCCACTCGCCCGAGTGGCTGACGGAGACCTCCCACCCCTCGGCGGGGCCGGAGGGGTGCGGTTTGCCGTGCGGGCCCTGCCCGGAGTCCCCGTCCCTGCTGGCGCCCGTCCGCTCCTTCTCCTCACAGGAACGGCAGCGCAAAGCGAAGGTCACCTTCTCGGGCGGGCAGTCGGCCCGCTCGGCCAGCAGCAGCCGGGACACCGCCCGGCCCAGCAGGTGCCGGTCGCGGTCGGCCTGGAGCCGGAAGCGGGCGTTGCGGGTCCGTTCCTCCTCGTCCAACAGGCGCAGCAGGCGGTCGTCGGCGGCTGAGGTGCGTACCCACCACACCTCGATGGACAGGGGTGCCGGATCGAGCTTCATGCCCCCCATTGTGTCCCGATCTCCCCTCGTTCGGTGGTGTGAGGTCAACCCAAACCGGGAATTCGGTTATTGGCAGGTCAGCCCGTCCCCTGGGAGGCCCAGATGTCTGTCGTGGTACTGCTCGGCGCGGGAGCGCTCGTCGGTCTGGTGGCGCTCACGGCGATCGTCGTGGTCACCCTCCTCAGAGAGGGCTCCCAGACCACCGGGGAGGAGGCCGCCGCCGAGGCCGGGGACCCAGAGACCGCCGCCGGGAGGGTTCCGGAGCAGTCGGCCCCCGGGGACGCCGCCCGGAGCGGGCGCGTCCCCACCGCCGACGGGTCCGTAGTCTAGGGAGGCGCGCGGGACCGCGGCCCGTGCCCGAGCAGAGCACGGAAGTGGGTCCATGGCCGAGGAGAACCGTCCGGCGTTCGCCGCCGAGCGCCGGGAGCGCATTCTCGAACTCGTGCGCGCCAACGGCACGATGTCCCTGCGCGACATCGCCGTCAGGGTCCGCGCCTCGGAGGTCACCATCCGCCGCGACGTGCGCGCGCTGGAGACCGAGGGGCTGGTCGACCGCCGCCGGGGCGGGGTCGCCCTGCCCGGCAGGATCGGCCACGAGCAGAGCTATTCCGGCAAGAGCGGCCAGTGCGCCGCGGAGAAGGCCGCCATCGCCGCCGCGGCCGCCCGCCTGGTGCGCCCCGGCGACGCCGTCACCATCGGCCCCGGCAGCACCGCCGAGGCCTTCGCCCGCGCGCTCCTCACCCGCACCGACCTGACCGTGGTCACCAACTCCCTGCGCGTCGCCGACGTCCTGGCCGGGGCCGCCGGAGTGGAGGTGGTCGTGACCGGGGGCACGCTGCACGGCCCCATGCGGGCCCTGGTCGGGGCTTCGGCGGAGGAGAGCCTGGCCGGGCTGCGGGTCAACCGCGCCTTCCTCTCCGGCAACGGGGTCAGCGCCGACCGCGGCCTGAGCACCCCCAACCCGGCCGTGGCCAGCGTTGACCGCGCCCTGGCCGCCTGCGCCGAGGAGACCATCGTCCTGGCCGACCACACCAAGATCGGCGCCGACACCATGGTGCCCACCGTCGCACCCGAGGAGATCGCCCACCTGGTCACCGACAGCAGCGCCGACCCCGAGGTGCTGATGACCCTGGAGGAGACGGGCGCCCTCGTCCACGTCGCGGTGGTGGCACAGGAACGGGGGCAGTGAGGAGAGGAAAAGCGGACTTCTCCTCTGCGAACGGAAGAAAGGACCGCGTACCCTACCGTTCACACGCGTATCCCGCGTACGCTCCGCCCGTCCAGTCCCGCACCACCCGTCAGATCCGCAGGAGCCGCCGCGCATGTCCTCCCAGCCGCCTCCCCAGCAGCCGCCCTCCCCGCCCGTGCGCGTCACCCCCGAACCCGTGGCGCTCCCGGCGCCGTGGGCCGACTCCCGGGTGGCGGTGGTCGTGCCCACCTACAACGAGGCCGACAACCTCCCCGTGCTGGTGGGCCAGCTCATGGCCCTGGACCTGCCGCGGCTGCGGGTGGTGGTCGTGGACGACGGCTCCCCCGACGGCACCGGTGAGATCGCCGACAAGCTCGCGGTCGAGTTCGCCGGACGCGTCGGCGTCGTCCACCGCACCGCCAAGGACGGCCTGGGCCGCGCCTACGTCGCGGGCATGACCCGCGCCCTGGAGGAGGGCGCCGACTACATCGTGCAGATGGACGCCGACCTCAGCCACCCCGTGGGCTACGTGCCCCAACTGCTCGGCACCCTGCACGCCACCAACGCGGGCGTGGTGATCGGCAGCCGCTACGTCCCCGGCGGCAGCCTTTCCGAGCGGTGGAACCTCAGCCGCCGCCTGCTGAGCGGCTGGGCCAACGCCTACGTCAAGACCGTGCTGTCCATCCCCGTCCGCGACGTCACTGCGGGCTTCAAGATCTGGCGGGCCTCGGCCCTGCGCGTCCTGGACCTGCCCGGCATCGAGAGCACCGGCTACGCCTTCCAGGTGGAGATGCACTACCGGGCCTACCGGCGCGGACAGAAGATGGTGGAGGTCCCCATCCACTTCGAGGACCGCGTCGTGGGACAGAGCAAGCTCGACGGCTCCGTCGCGCTGGAGGCCGCCCTGCGACCGCTGCTGCTGCGCCGGGCCGAGCGCGCCCGCCGCCGGTAGCGGGCCGTTCGGCGGGGCCGCCCCCGGCCCGCCCTCCCTCCCGGGCTGCGACCGGTGACATAGGTGCGCCGGTTTGGGGCACGGGACTAACGAGGGAAAGGGGGCGACCATGACTGAAGAGCCCTATGACGTGGACACCGACATGGGGGACGACCCCGAGCTGAGCAAGGCCGTCGCCCGGGAGCGTCGGATCGAGGCCGACTACGACATCCAGGAGTACGACTTCGAGGACCCCGACATGCCGGGGACCGACAGTTCGGCCGAGCCGCGGGGGATCGGCGAGGCGGTGCGCTCCGAGCGCAGCGACCTCTACCCGCGCGAGAGCTGGGGAGGGGAGACCCGCAGCGCCGAGCAGGAGGCCATGCACGAGGAGAGCGACGACGTCACACCCGACGTCGGCGAGGGCGCGGCCGTGCGCGGCGGGCACCCCGACAGGCCCTACGAGCATCCGGCGGACACTCCCCACGGCGGCCGCGACGCCGAGCGCGACCGTACCGCCGGCACGGCGGGCTACGTTCCGGACGCCGAGGACCCCAGGGACACCGGCGCACCGGACACCTGAGGACCGCGCCGCCCGAGAACGCGGGCCCCCTTCCGCCCGGAGGCGGAAGGGGGCCCGCGCGTTTCCCGTCGTGGACACGGGGCCGTGGCGGCCTACTCGCTGGCCAGCGCCCCCGTGATCGAGGTGGCCGCCGCCCGGCGGGCGGGCAGGACCGAGGCCAGCAGCCCGGCCAGGACGGCGACCACGATGAACACCGCGATCTGGCCGAAGGGCACGGAGAAGACCATCTCCGGCAGGACCGAGTCCCCGGCCGCCCAGCCGAACACCACACCCAGCACGATGCCGATACCGGCGCCGATCAGGCACAGCAGCACGGCTTCCACGCTCAGCATCCGGCGCAACTGCCCCCGGGCCAGCCCCAGCGCCCGCAGCAGCGCGGACTCGCGGGTGCGCTCCAGCACCGACAGCGCCATGGTGTTGGAGATGCCGAACACCGCGATGATGATCGCCAGGCCCAGCATGGCCGCGATGGTGTAGAAGGCGATGTCCAGGACCTCGGCGAACTGGTTCTTCATCTCGGCGGCCGACCCGACCTGCATGGTGGGGTAGTCCTCGACCGCGGTGTTGACCGCGTCGCGCACCTCGGCGGCGTCGGCTCCTTCGGCGGCGCTGACGAACAGCATGTCGTCCTCGTCCACGGAGGGGAAGGCCGCGGCGAAGTCCTGCGGGTGCAGGGTCACACCCGACAGGGTCTGCATGTCCTCCACGACCGCGACGATCTCCACGGACAGGTCCCGGCCCTCCTCGGCCGGAAGGGTGAGGGTGTCGCCCACCCCGGCGCCCTCGGTGTTGCCCTCCGTCACCGCGGCCCTGCCCGGGCCGACGTCGGCCAAGTCGCCCTCGACGGTGTCGCTGGTGAGGTCGGCGCCGATCTCGGCACCCGGATAGGTGTAGACGCTGACGCCGTAGTCCCCGTGCTCCTCTAGGTAGGTGCTGCGCTGGCCGAAGACCTTGCCCAGGGCGGGCTGGCCCTCCAGCGCCACACGGACCCCGTTCGGGACGGTGGGGTCCTGCTGCTCCAGGTCGGCTCCGGCCTCCGCTCCGGAGCCCTCACCGGCGCTCGCGTCCTCGGCCGGCTCCGCGGGTTCGTCGGGACCCTCAGCGCCGTCGGCGGCGCCGTCGACGGGCGCGCCCTCCTCGCCTCCGGGCTGTTCGGTCCCCTCCGCGTCCCCGGTTCCCTCCGGGGTCTCGGCCGCCTCGGTGCCGGTCCCCGGCTCCGGCATGGAGAACTGCGGGGTGATCTGGTAGTCCACCGGGAACTGCTCCTCCAACTGCCGAGTCAGGGTGGTCTCGACGGAGGAGCTGATCACCGAGTAGCCGGTGATGAGGGTGGCGCCCACGGTCAGGGCGATCATCGCGGTGGCCGCGCGGCGCGGGCTGCGGGTGGAGTTGTCCACCGCCAGCATGCTCGGCACACCCACCTTCCGCAGGGGGGCGCCGACCACGCGCACGATGCCGCGCACCAGCAGCGGTCCCAGCACGACCACGCCGACGAACGCGGTGAGTGCGGCGGCGGTGACGACGATCAGGCCCGCCGTCTGCAGGTCCGCCATCTGTGTCAGGCCCACCAGCGCGGCCGCGACCGCGAACGCCAGCAGACCGAAGACGACGCGGACCCTGCCGGTGCCCTTCTCCAGGCCGGCGGCGGTGGCGCTGGTGCGCAGGGCGGCCAGCGGCGCCACCCGGGTGGCGCGCGCGGCCGGGACCATGGCGGAGAACACGGTCACCACGGTGCCCACGGCCAGGCCGACCAGGACCGCCGTCGGAGTGATCACCACGGGCACCGCCTCCCCCGTGCCCAACAGCGGGCCGCCGTAGGTCGCACCGGCCATGCCGACGCCCACACCGGCCAGCACGCCCAGGGCGGAGGAGACCAGGCCCACCACAGCCGACTCGGTCAGCACCGACCGGAAGACCTGGCCCCGCTTGGCGCCCACGCACCGCAGCAGGGCCAGCTCGCGCTGGCGCTGTGCGATGAGGATGGCGAAGGTGTTGTAGATGACGATTCCGGCGACGAACATCGCGATGAAGGCGAACAGCAGCAGCGCGGTGCGAATGAGCTCCGTCTCGCCGCCCGATTCCTCGGCTATCAGCAGACCGACCTCCTCGCCCGTGCGCACGTCGGCCTCCGCCCCGAGCTCGGCGGCGACGGCGTCGGCCGCCTCCTGCGGGGTGTGGCCCCCGGCGGCGAGCACGTCGATCTCGGTGTAGTCCGTCACACCGGTCATCTCCCGGGCCGTGTCCGGGTCGAAGACGACGGCGCCCGCGGCGCTGTAGGACCGGTCCACACCGAACTCGACCAGTCCGGTGAGGGTGAAGTCGCGCTTGTCGCCCTCGGGGTCGAGCACGGTCACCGTGTCGCCCACCGCGAACCCGAGCTGCTCCGAGGTGGAGGTGGCCAGGGCGACCTCGTCCCCGTTCGCGGGCAGCGCTCCCTCGTCGGCGGAGAACCTGCTGACCCCGTTGAACCCGAGCGCCCTGGGCGGCAGGAAACCGGTCGCCCGGCCGTCGGCGTCCAGGAGCACGGCCTCGCCCCGCAGGGTTCCGCCCGCCTCGGCGACCTCGGGCAGCGCCCGCACCGCGTCCAGCTGCTCGTCGGTGAACGGAACCGGCTCCTCGGGCGGTTCGGTGCTCGCGGGGTCGAACTCGGGCTGGGTGGGCACGGCGATGGCGTCGACGCTGGTGGCCGAGCCCATGACGGACTTCTCGTAGCTGGCGTTGAGGGTGTCGGCGAAGACCATGGTCCCCGACACGAACATGACCCCCAGCAGGATCGCCAGCACGGTGGTGACGTACCGGGACTTGTGCAGACGCAGCCCGGCGAGTGTGGTGCGCAGCATGTCCCTCAGGCCTCTTCCAGCTTCAGCAGCCGCGCGGAGACCAGCTCCGCGGTCGGGTCGACGACCTCGTCCACCAGGCGGCCGTCGCGCAGGAAGACCACGCGGTCGGCGTAGGAGGCGGCCACGGGGTCGTGGGTGACCATGACGATGGTCTGGTTCAGGTCGCGGGCCGAGTCGCGCAGGAACGCCAGCACCTCGGTGCCCGAGCGCGAGTCCAGGTTGCCGGTGGGCTCGTCGGCGTAGACGACCTCGGGCGCGTTGAGCAGGGCGCGGGCCACGGCCACGCGCTGCTGCTGGCCGCCGGAGAGCTTGGCGGGCAGGTGGTTGAGCCTGTCGCGCAGGCCCACCACGTCGATGATGTGGTCGAAGCGCTGCTTGTCCACCCCGCGCTTGGCGATCTGCGACGGCAGCAGGATGTTCTGCTCGGCGGTCAGCATCGGCAGCAGGTTGAACGACTGGAAGATGAACCCGATCCGGTCCCGGCGCAGCAGGGTCAGCTCGGCGTCGCGCAGTCCGGTGATCTGGGTGCGGCCCAGGTGCACGGTGCCCGAGGTGGGCACGTCCAGCCCGGCCAGGCAGTGCATCAGGGTGGACTTGCCCGAACCCGAGGGGCCCATGATCGCGGTGAACGCGCCCCGGTGGAACTCCACGTCCACCCCGGCCAGGGCGTGGACCTGGCTGTCGCCGGTGTCGTAGGTCTTGGTGAGGCCCCGGGCGACCACCACCGGCGGTGAGGTGACCGTCGGGTCGGGCTTCACAGTGGACTCGGTCACGGCAGACAGCTCCAGGAATCGGGGATGGTGTGCGGGCCGGGCGGGCTCTCCGTCCCGGCTGCCCACCACGCTAGGTCCGCGCGACCGGCCCGGGCGTCCCCCGCTGGGCCGATTCGCGACTCGGCCAAAGGAACGGTGGCGGGCGGGTTCGCGACTCCTTCGTCTGGCCGGGGCACCGACTTTCGTCGGGGATCGGGTGATCACGGAGAGGTATGACGCCGCCACGCCCCCCTTCTCGCCTGCGCTTTCGCGCGCCGAGCGACCATCGGACCGGGCGCGACCGGGAGCGGCGCGCGCACGGGCCGACCGGGGGTGCCGCCGTAGACTCCGCAGCATGAGGAGCTGGTTGCGTGATCGGGGCAGGGCCGCCGACGCCCTACTGAAGAAGGACCGGGAGTGGTGGTGGGCCCGCCGCCTGACCATCGCGGACTGGCTCTACGCCGTGCTGCCGCTGCCGTTCAGCGGGTTCTTCCAGTTCTTGGGCAGCATACAACTGGGCCTGTTCGGCGGGCTGCTCGCCACCGTCCCCCCGGCCCTGGCCAACGTGAACCTCGCGCTCGCCCTGGTCGCCGCTGTGGTCATCTTCGTGGTCCCGGTCCTGTTCGCCGGGGCGACGGTCCTCCTGAGGAGGAGCTCCCCGCAGTGGATGCTCGTCACCGCGCTCGTGCTGCTGGTGTGCTTCGCCAACTTCGTCCCGGCCGCGATCGCCCTGTACTCGTACTCGGTCTACCACGCCAACCGGCGCCTGCTGGTGGGCTGGTTCGCCCTGTTCTGCCTGGCGATGGTCGTCGCCTACGACACCAACCCCATCACCCAGATCTTCCTCATCGGCATGCTGCTGGTCGTCCCGATGGTCTTCGGCCTGTGGGTGGGCACCCGCCGCCAGCTCATCGACCGCCTACACGAGCGCGCCGAGCGCCTCGAACGCGAACAGCACATGATGGCCGACAAGGCCATCACCGCCGAGCGCACCCGCATCGCCAGGGAGATGCACGACGTGGTCGCCCACCGGGTCAGCCTCATGGTGCTGCACGCGGGCGGTCTGGAGGTCTCCGCCGAGGACCCGCGCACAGTCGAGGCGGCCGGACTCATCCGCACCACCGGCCGCGAGGCCCTGACCGAACTGCGCGGCATCCTCGGGGTGCTGCGCGAAGACACCGACGCGGCGCCCACCGCCCCCCAACCGGTCCTGTCCGACCTGGACCGCCTGGTGGAGGAGTGGCGCGCCGCCGGGATGCCGATCGACCGCGAGGAGGCCGGCCCTGCCCGCCCGCTGCCGGCGGGCGTCCAGCGCACCGCCTACCGGATCGTCCAGGAGGGGCTGACCAACGCCGCCAAACACGCGCCCGGCGCCGCCGTCACCCTGCGCCTGCACTACGCCGACCGCCAACTGGAGGTGGAGGTGGCCAACGCGCCCGGGCGGGGCCCGGCCGCGCCCATGCCCCGCAGCGGCTTCGGCCTGACCGGGCTGCGCGAGCGCGTCGTGCTCTCCGGCGGAAGCCTCAGCGCGGGGGCCTGCCCCGACGGCGGATGGCGTCTGCGCGCTATCGTGCGAACCGACGATCCATCCGGTACGGAGGAAGAGGTTTCCGAAGGTGATCCGCACGCTCCTGGTCGATGACGAACTCCTGGTCAGATCCGGCCTGCGGATGATCCTGGACTCCGCTCCCGACATCGAGGTGGTGGGCGAGGGCGGCGACGGAGCCGAGGCCGTGCGCCTGGCCGAGGAACTCGTCCCCGACGTGGTGCTGCTCGACATCCGCATGCCGGGCACCGACGGGATCACCGCCGCCGCCCGCCTGACCGCTCTGCCCCGGCCGCCCCGCGTGGTCCTGCTGACCACCTTCGACCTCGACGAGTACGTGCACAGCGCACTGCGGGCCGGTGCGGTGGGCTTCCTGCTCAAGGACACCCCGCCGCGCGACCTCATCGGCGCGGTGCGCACCGTCCACGAGGGCAACGCGATGCTCGCGCCCAGCGTCACCAAGCGCATGCTCGAACGCTTCGCCGCGCCCGCCCCCGCCGACTCCGCGGCGGGCCGCGCCGAGGCGGTGCAGCGCCTGTCGGTGCTCAGCGAGCGCGAGCGGTCGGTGCTCCTCGCGGTGGCCCGGGGCCGGTCCAACGCCGAGGCGGGCCGCGACCTGGGCATGCGCGAGGCCACGGTCAAGGCCCACGTCAGCCGCATCCTGGCCAAGCTGGACATGTCCAACCGGGTGCAGGCCGCCATCCTGGCCCACGACGCGGGCTGGGCCTGAGGTCCGGACCGGTGCGAACGGTGGACCGGCCTCCGGTACGGGCCGGGGCCGCGTCCCGCCCCGGATAGGGTCGCTGTCGACCTCGTTCCCCCAGGCGAAGGAACCGACCGTGTCACCGCTCCCCTCCTGGCACAGGAAGGTCCTGCCCCGCGTGCTCGGCGGTTTGGGCCTGCTCATGGCCGCCTTCACGGGCAGTTTCGCGGTCAGGCCCACCGAGTCGCCCACGCTCCTGGCGCTGTACGCGTCCGCGGTCCTGTTCTTGTTCGTCTGGTGGGACCGTCTGGGCCTGGTCTTCGGGGAGGACCCGTATCCGGGCTCGTCCGAGCGGCGACCGCCCGCGGGGCACGCACGGCCCCTGTCGGGCATGCGGGCGGGGCTGGGCCACATCGCGCTGGTGATCCTGTCCTGGACGGTTCCCCTGGGGTCCGCGCACACCTGGCTGCTGTTCCCCAGCATGATGTTCATCCTGGTGGTCGTCGTCGGCATACCCCGACCGCCGGAGGCCGAGGAAGGCGAGGAACGAGGGGACGCGTGCCGGTGACACACCTCACCAACGCCCGCCGTGCTCGGGGAGTCCCCCCAGCGTGCCCGTAATCCCCGCACATGGGCGGATCGGCGCCCCCGTTCGCCTCGGTTGCGTCTACCGCCGGGTAGCTCGGTACGCTGCAATGCGATCCCACCCCCGCAACACCACGTCGTGGCTGATCACAGCAGCCGATGGAGAAGAGGAGCCCCTATGTCGCGCTCGGTACTGGTCACCGGCGGCAGCCGCGGAATCGGCCTGGCCATCGCCCGTGAGCTGGCCGCGGGCGGAGACGACGTCGCGGTGACCTACCGCTCCGGCGAGCCCCCGGAGGGTCTGCTGGGCGTCCGCTGCGACATCACCGACTCCGCCCAGGTCGACGCCGCCTTCAAGGAGGTCGAGGAGGCGCAGGGCCCCGTCGAGGTGCTCGTGGCCAACGCCGGCATCACCAAGGACCAGTTGCTGGCCCTGATGAGCGAGGACGAGTTCTCCTCCGTGCTGGACACCAACCTCACCGGCGCCTTCCGCGTGGCCAAGCGCGCCGTGCGCGGCATGATGCGCAAGCGCTCGGGCCGTATCGTCCTCATCTCCTCCGTCGTGGGTCTCCTCGGCTCCGGCGGCCAGGCCAACTACGCCGCCTCCAAGGCCGGGCTCGTCGGCTTCGGCCGCTCCCTGGCCCGCGAGCTGGGTTCGCGCAACATCACGGTCAACGTCGTCGCCCCCGGCTTCATCGAGACCGACATGACCGCGGCCCTGTCCGAGGAGCGCCAGGCCGAGATCAAGAAGAACGTCCCGCTGGGCCGCCTCGGCTCCTCTGCGGACATCGCCAGGACGGTGGGCTTCCTCGCCGGGCCCGGCGGCGGCTACATCTCCGGCGCCGTGATCCCCGTCGACGGCGGCCTGGGCATGGGCCACTGACCGGGTCCGCCCCCCTTTTTTTCCCGCCAGCCACCGGAAGGACTCCCCTTCCGCAACGGACCACAGACAGGACGGACGACCCGAACATGGGAATCCTCGAAGGCAAGCGCATCCTCGTCACCGGGGTGCTCACCGACTCCTCCATCGGCTTCCACGTGGCCCGCCTGGCCCAGGAGCAGGGCGCCACGGTCGTGCTCACCGGCTACGGCCGCCTGAGCCTGGTGGAGCGCATCGCCAAGCGCCTGCCCGAGACGCCCCCGATCCTGGAGCTGGACGTCACCGACGACGAGCAGCTCGCCACCCTGGCCGCCCGCGTCGGCGAGCACGTGGACGGCCTCGACGGCGTCGTGCACTCCATCGGCTTCACCCCGCAGGACGCCCTGGGCGGCAACTTCCTCAACACCGAGTGGTCGGACGTGGCCACGGCCATGCACACCTCGACCTTCTCCCTGAAGTCGCTGACCACCTCGCTGCTGCCGCTGATGAAGGAAGGCGGCTCGGTCGTGGCCCTGGACTTCGACAACAGCGTCTCCTACCCCATCTACGACTGGATGGGCGTGGCCAAGTCCGCGCTGACCTCCACCGCCCGCTATCTGGCCCGCTACGTCGGCGACCAGAACATCCGGGTCAACCTGGTCTCCGCCGGGCCGCTGAGCACCATGGCCGCCCGCAGCATCCCCGGGTTCTCAGAGCTGGCCAAGCACTGGCCCGAGCGCGCCCCGCTGGGCTGGGACGTCACCAACCCCGAGCCCGCGGCCAAGGCGGTCGTGGCGCTGCTGTCGGACTGGTTCCCCGCCACCACCGGCGAGATCGTCCACGTCGACGGCGGCTTCCACTCCACCGGGGCCTGACAGCCCCGAACGCACCGGCTCCTGCGGAACCGGTGCCCCGGCACACGCGTGCGATAGGTTGACGCGGGCGGGCCACCCCCAGGGGCGGCCCGCCCGTCTGCCGTCGCGGGGCGGTCGCGGCGGCTGCCCGCCGTGTGTCCGAAGCGGCGCGTGCGCCCCCGGCAGGCGGCCGTGCGAGCCGAGAGCGAAGGGGACGGGCAATGGATCTGGGACTGAAGGGGGCGCGGGTCGCCGTGACCGGCGCCAGCAGGGGGATCGGCCGGGCCATCGCCCAGTTGTTCGCCGCCGAGGGCGCCGACCTCGCGATCTGCGCGCGCACCCCCGAACCGCTGTCCGTGGCGGCCCGCGAGCTGGAGCAGACCGGCGCCCGCGTGTTCTCGCGCGCCCTGGACGTCACCGACCACGACGCGCTGCCCTCCTTCGTCGAGGACGCGGCGGCCGATCTCGGCGGCCTGGACGTGCTGGTGTCCAACGTCTCCGGCGGCAGCGCGCCCACCCCCGACCAGTGGGAGCGCGGCTTCGCGGCCGACCTGATGCCCTTCGTGCGCCTGACCGAGGCGGCCGAGCCCCACCTGCTGGCCTCCGAACGCGGCGGCTCGGTGGTGATGATCTCCAGCACCTCGGCGCTGCACACCACCGTGCCCGCCGGACCGCGCTCCTACGGCGCGGTCAAGGCCGCGCTCAACCACCACGCGTCCTCGCTGGCCCGCGCCTGGGCGGGGGAGGGGGTGCGGGTCAACACCGTCTCGCCCGGACCGATCGAGTTCCCGGGCGGGGGCTGGGCGCGCCGCCGCGAGAGCGACCCGGGGTTCTACGAGTCCGTGCGCGAGCGCATCCCCTACGGCCGCCTCGGCCGCCCCGAGGAGGTCGCCCGCGCGGTGGCCTTCCTGGCCAGCCCGGCCTCGGCCTACGTCACCGGACAGAACCTGATGGTGGACGGCGGTTTCCTCGACCGGATCTGAGCGCGCCGCCCCGGTGCCGGGTTCCGGGCCCGGCACCGGGGGCACGACAGCTCGCGGGCCGAGGGTCAGGCTCGTGCGCGGTCGCCGCGCCGGTGTGCCAGAGGGTGCGGGACCATGACGGTGGCGTCGATCCGTGCGTCGGGGATCAGTCCCGGGATCGGGTGTCGCGCCGGTGCGCCAGCAGGCGCAGGACCACCACGGCCGCGCCGAGCGCACCCGCCGCCAGCGTCGCCGCCGTCACGTCGGGAAGCCACGTCAGGGCCGGGCGCGGACCGTGGCTCGCGGCCACCCCCGCCGCGGCGGCCACCGCGACGATCCCCAGTGCCGACCACAGCGCGCTCGCCCACCGGCGGGGCCGCCGCACCCGCACGGCCGCGACGGCGCCCGCGCCCAGCGCCGCCGCGCCGGCCGTGGGCGCCCACACCGACACCAGGTAGAGCGGGTCGGCGCCGGGGGAGGAGGGGGAGTCCCCGCCCGCGAGCATGTGGGCCAGCCCGAAGCCGACCGCCTGGATTCCGTTGTCGCGCAGCATGTCGTAGGTGTTCTGCAGGACCACCACCGCCCTCTCACGTTCGGGCAGCACCACCACGATCGCCGCGTACCCCGGGGTCGAACCGCCGTGGAAGACGATCGGCTCACCGAGGTCGGACAGGGCGGTGTCGCGCCAGCCCAGGCCGTACTCCTGCGCCGAGCCGGGGACCGGGACCAGCCCCGTGCGGGCCCTCTCCAGCGCGGCGGCGTCCAGCACGGGCGGCTCCGCCGCCACCTGCGCCCGCGCGAACGCGGCCAGGTCGGTGACGTCCCCGCCCAGGTAGCCGTAGGCGGCCCCCTCGTCGTCCACACCGTCGGCGTCGGCCACCGGCACGCCCCACAGTGTGCGGTGCCCCGGGCTCAGCCCGGCCTCCCTCGCCTGGGCCGCGCTGGTGAAGACGCCGTCCATCCCCGTCGGCTCCAGCACGCTCTCGCGCAGGTACCCGCGGAAGTCGCCGGTCACCTCCTCCATGACGGCGCCCAGCACGAGGTAGTTCGCGCTGCTGTACTCGTGAGTGCCCGGGTTCCCCGGCTCCGAGGCGGCGGCGTGCGCCACCCGCGCGTCCAGGTCCGGGGACCGATCGCCGTAGAGATCGCTGGTTGCGGCGGCGGTGCGCCCGGTGAGCCCCGAGGTCTGGGTGAGCAGGTCGCGCACGGTGGGGTCGGCGCCGAACTCCGCGAAGACCGGCAGGTACTCCTCGACCGGTGCGTCCAGGTCCAGGCGCCCCTCCCGGGCCAGGACCAGTGCGGCGGTCGCGGTCACGGGCTTGGCCACCGACCCCCACAGGAACGGGGTGTGCTCGTCCACCGGGGCGCCGTCGCCGTCCACGCCGAAGGCCCCCTGGTGCTCGACGCCCCCGGGGCCGACCACGGCGTAGGCCAAGCCGGGGGTGTCGGTGGCCGCCATCCGTTCCCGGACGTAGGCGTCCATCCCGGAGGGGGCGACGGGAGACGCGTCGTGCGGTGGGGCTGTGACCACGGGGGACAGGGCGAGCAGCAGGGCGAGGGGGACGTGGCTGAGGAGGAGGGGCATTAGGGGGCCTTTCGATAACCGTATATCCATACGATTTTGACCGTACCATGATACGGTTATCCGGTGCCGAGAACCGCAGACCACGCCCAGAGGCGCACGCAGATCACCGGTGCCGTGTGCGAGTTGATCGCCGAACGGGGGCTGGACGCCGTGACCGTGGCCCGCACGGCCGCGCGCGCTGGGATCTCCGTCGGGCTCGTGCAGCACTACTTCCCGTCCAAGGACGACATGCTGCTGCACGCGTTCGAGCGGGTCAGCACGGCCGTCGCCACCCGCGTCGCGGACGTCGTCGGCGAGGGCTCCCGGCACGAGAGGACCATTTCCGAGATCCTTTTGGCCGCGCTGGCCGAGCACCTGCCCCTGGACGAGCCCCGCCGAGCGGAGTTCCGGGTGATCCGCGTCTTCGCCGGACGGGCCCTGGAGAACCCGGCCCTGGCCGAGGTGGACGCCCGCACCGCGGACGCGCTGCACGCCGAGATCGCCCGGGCGGTGCGCAACGGCGTGGAGTGCGGTGAGGTGGAGGCGGACGTGGACGCCGCCGCGTCCGCCGCCCGCGTCGCCGCCGTGGCCGAAGGGCTGGCCACCCAGGTCTACCGGGGCGGGCCCGGTGTCGCTGAGCGCGCCCGGGAGGCGTTGCGCGCGGAACTGGGTTCGGTGTTCACGGGAGAGTGCCGCCAGTACGCGCGCTGAACCGCTGACTTTCCCGGCTGCGGTGGCGGTGTCGCCTCCGGGAGGGTCGGAGCGGCCCGAACGCCCCGGTCGTGTGGCGGGTTGCCTCTCCGCAGACGTGCTGTCGATGTCCTCGCGTGGGCTCTGGAGGTGTTCGCACCAGCTCAGGGGGTGGGGGCGGTTTCGTCCGGTTGGTTGAGGAGTGCGGCGATGTGTTCTTTGGGGTAGCGGCGTGCTCCGCCGGGGGTGCGGAAGGGTTTGAGGACGTTGTCCCATCGGCCTCGGTGGAGGCTGCGGGGTCGGATGTTGAACAGTTGGGCGACTTCGCTGGGTGTGAGGACGTCGGGTCGGCCGTCGAGGAGGTAGCTGTAGTCGGGCATGAGGGGCTTTCCGTGTCCGGTGTTGGGTGTGGTGGATCGGGTGGCCCCGCCTCCCCGGGGAAGGAGGAGGCGGGGCTTCGGGCTGCTGTTGAGGTCAACGGCCCGTCCGCACCGGCCCGGGGGACGGGTCGGGCGGTGCGGAGGATGGGGCGCTGAGCGCTTACGGGGACGCGTGGGTCACCAGGGGAAGACGGCGCGGACGGTGATCGCGCCGCAGGAATGCTGTTTCCAGTCCCAGTAGGAGCACAGGGCCTCGACCAGGCGCAGGCCGTTGCCGCTGGGGCGCAGGGGTTCGGGGCTGGGCACGCGCGGGAACGTGGGTTCGTCGCCGGGGCGGGGTCCGTTGTCGGTGACGCGCAGTTCCAGGTGGCGCGGGGTGCGTTCGATCTCCACGCGGATGCTGCCGCCGGGGAGCCCGGACGCCGAGTGCCGCAGGGCGTTAGTGGTCATCTCGGAGACGGTGACGCCGACGGGTTCGGCCAGGCTGGGGCGGGAGCGGGTGGCCTGGGCGGCCCAGCGGCGGGCGATCCTGACGTGGCCGAGTTCGGGGCCGAGCAGAATGCCTGATGTGGTGGCGGTTCCGCACAGTCGGCGTGGAAGCGGGATGGGCGGAACGGTAGACTTTTGCATGTTTCACCTCGGGGCTTTCGGGGTGGAGCATTCTGCCTCGGGGACCGCTTCCGACTTCGGTCTCCGGGGCTTTTTGCTGCCATCACATACTTGTGCGCCTTGGCTACCTCGCGGTTGCGCCGGCCCTTTGAGCCCTAACCTTGGTGTTTCTTGCTCTCCTCACACCACTACCTGAAGAACTTGCGAAAAGGCCAGACAGGCCTCGGAAGCTCGGCGTAATATTCCGAGCATGAGCGACCCTCCGTTTCGTGAAATCATTAAGACCTTCCGCGATTTGCAAGGCCTCACTCAGGAGCAGTTGGCTGCCCGGGTGGGCTGTTCTGCCGCTTCCGTATCCCGGTGGGTGAACGGACAATCCCTTCCCCATCTCCCTCTTGCGGAGAAAATGGACAAGGTACTCCGCGCGGATGGGAAGCTGATCGCTGCGTGGCGTCAGGCTACGAGCGGACATGCCCTGCCCGAGTGGGCACGAGACTTGGAAGCCATAGAGCGTGCCGCAAGGCAGCTCAGCATTGTGGCACCTGCTCTTATTCCTGGGCTGTTGCAGTGTCCGGAGGTCGCCCGTGGTGTGTTTCGGACAGCACAGCCGCTTGCCACCGCGAAGGAGCTTGATCGCTTGGTGGCTCTGCGCACAGGCAGATTGGAAGAGTTGCCTGACCTCGAAGTGACTGCTGTCTTTCCTGTTACGGCTGTATCTGGCCTCCCTGAGCCCCTTCGTCGGGCGCAGGTGCCGTACCTCATCGAGTGGGCTGAAACGGGGCGGGTCGCGGTGCACCTTGTGCCTGAGGGAACGACGCTCCTCGGCCCTTCGGCTCCGTTGATGCTCTTCCGTCTGGAGTCAGGGGAACTCGCTGTCGTCAGTGATCACGCTGACGGTAACGTGATCCACGAGGACAGCACGCACGACAGACTGTCCGCTCAAGCCACCACCGCGCTGGCAGCATCCCTGCCACTTGCACTCTCGCTCGATGTACTGAGGAAGCTCACATGAACACCACCACCGAATGGCATAAGTCCAGCTACAGCGCCAACGGGGGCAACTGCGTTGAGATCCGCGAGCACAAGGCTGGTTCAGACGTGCGTGACACTCAGAATCGGAACCAAGAGCATCTGACGTTCGCTCGTCAGGAGTGGGCCGCCGTTCTCGCTGTCACGAAGGGATGAGCCGTGAAGTCTGACTGGCACAAGTCCTCCTTCAGTGACGGCGGTGGCGGCCACTGCGTGGAGGTCGCGGAAGGGCCTACCACCCACGTTCGTGACACCCAGAACCGGGAGCTGGGCCATCTGTCGGCTGAGGCTTCCGAGTGGACGGCACTACTGGCCGCGGTACGCGTCCGGTAGCGAAGTACCTCGATCCGGCCCTGCCCGCGCCTGGACAGGGCCGGTTTCTGTTTCCCACCCGTCACCCGCTCCGCACCAGCCGCGCATACACCGCCAAACCGGCCCACAACCGGCCGCACCTGGCTACGGTGTCCACCATGGCTACTCACGAGGAGCTGTCCTCCCGCTATCCCGACGTCCTCTTCACCGACCTGCCGCCCGGCACCCACGGCACCGGGGCGGTCTGGGAGGTCCGGTCCCGAGGCTCCGACACGATCATCATGTACGCGCACACCGACGATCAGGCCGACCGGTACGCGAAGGTCGTCGCCCGAGCGGTCAAGTACCCCGGCCAGATGGGTTGACTACGCCCCGCGCCGACAGACCGGGCTGACCGGGACCCTCCCCGCGTGCGCGGGACCGCGCAGGCTGTCCACAGGGCGAAAAGCGGCCTGGCGCGGTGCCTGCCGGGCGGGCTACGCTCGATTCGGGGGAGTTCTCGTTCCACGCGAGTGCGTAACGCACCCCCGAATCCAGTCTGGCCGGTCTTCCCACCCGCCGCCAAGCCCCAGTTTCCTCCTGTGGACGACCACCTTCGCGTGCCCAGGGAGCGTTGGGAAACCGCCGCACTCCGACCCGGCTCGATCGGAACCATCCCGCGTGCGCGGGGCGCGTTAGGGGCGGGGCTCACCGTGGCCTCCCGCCCCAGAATCATCCCCGCGTGCGCGGGAGCGTGCTTCCTAGGCTGCGGGTCTACCCCTCGCGCAGAATCCTCACCAGGCGGGTCGTCCGCTCCTTCGCCGCGTTCTCCCGCACACCGGTCTCCAGCCCGCCGCCGGTCGCGTCCACCAGCGACACGTGCCGCGTCGCGCGGGTCAGCGCCGTGTACACCTGCGGCCGCGACACCGGCACCTCCGGCGGGAACACCGCCACCACGGCGGGCCACCGGCCCCCGTGCGCGGCGGCCACCGTCACCGCCCAGCCCGGACGCAGCGCCGCCGGGTCGGTCACCCTCACCCGGCCGCCGCCGACCAGTTCCACCACGGCACCGCCGTCCACCTCACGCAGACGACCGGTGTCACCGGGCCCGTAGCCGGGGCCCTCCGCCGTGAACAGCACCCGGTCGCCCACGTCGAACCCGCCGTGCGCACCCGGCCCCGGGTTCAGCCTCTCCTTGCACGCGGCGTTGACCGCCCGCGCACCGGCCGGGCCGTCCTCCCGGGCGGTCACCACCTGCACGTGCTCGGCACCGATCCCCAGCGCGCGCGGAATCGAGTCCGTCACCAACTGCACCACCCGGTGCACCGCCTCCTCTGCCGACGCCGCCGGAACCCGCACCACCTCGCGTCCGGGCG
Organism: Nocardiopsis sp. RV163; assembly: GCF_001029525.1. Lineage (NCBI taxonomy): Bacteria > Bacillati > Actinomycetota > Actinomycetes > Streptosporangiales > Nocardiopsidaceae > Nocardiopsis > Nocardiopsis sp. RV163. The sequence continues at coordinate 21,138 of NZ_LEKI01000068.1, forward strand.
CCTCCACCTCGGGGACCCCGCCCGAGGCCACACCCGCCGCCAGCTCCGCGATCGGCCCCGGCGCGTCCTCGTCGGCCACCTCGGCCACGTGCGCGGTCCGCGACGCGGCGATGTCCACCACCACCTGGCCCGGCGTGGCCGAGGGCGCCTGGTGCGGGTCGGCCAGCAGCACCAGGTGGGCGTCGTCCGCGCACACCGACGCCAGCTCGGCGGCTCGGGCCGCGCCCACCGACATCGCCTCGCACAGCACGACCAGACCGGCATTCAGCGGCGCCTGCGCCAAAAGCGCGGGCAGCGACACCGCCCGCACGGGGGCCTGAACCGCCTCCCCGGGACCCTGCTGGCTCTGCTGTCCCTCGTGGCTCTGTTGACCCTCCTGGCCCTGCTGTACCTGCTGACTTCGCTGTTCCGGCTGTTCCCGGTCCTCCCGCGCTTCGTCAGCCTCTTCGGAACCCTGCGCGTCCGGAGCCTCCTGCGCGCCCGAAGCCCCCTGCGCCACCGGGGACTCCTGTGCCTCCGAAGCCACCGGTGCCTCCGGAGCCCCCTGCTCGCCCGAGGCCGCCTCAGTGCTCTCGTCCCCCCGCGCCGCTTCGTCCTCCCCGGCACCCCGGGTCTCCTCGGCGGCCCCGGACTCGGTTCCGGTCCCGACCTCTGGCACTCCTTCGCCATCCCCGGAAGCTCCGGTCGCGGCCCGATCCCCGCGGACCCGCGCCAAGTCGGCGTTGACGGCCGCCGCGGCCTGCGCGGTCGGCGCCGCCACCGCTATCCCCACCCGGCTGTCGGTGGCGATCGCGTCCAGGCACACCAGCGCCCGCGCGATCTCCGCCGCGTCGCCGGGGCCGTGCCGCAGCACCGTCACCGGGCGCAGGGTCGCCGTCACCAGGGCCTCGCGTGTGCGATCCGAGATGGTGAACCCGCCCCGCTCCACGGCCGCGTCCACCGTCTCGCCCGCGGTCGCCGAGTCCATGATCGGCTCGTTGCCGCCGATCAGCCGCAGCAGTTGTTCACCCAGCCGCTGTTCGGCGTGCCCCACCTCGGGCAGCGCGTAGAACAGTTCGGTGTCGGGCAGGTCCGGGACCCCGCCTTCGCTGAAGTCGAAGTCCTCGTCGTCGTCCTCGTCGGTGCTCTCCAGCACCACCGCGCTCCCGTCGGCCACGGCCGCCTCCAGCGCGGCGGCCGGATCGGCCACCCCGAACCCGCCCACGACCGAGGCCAGCTTCTTCTCCTCGACCACGGTGTGCCCGCGCGCGGCGGACATGCGCAGCACGTGCCCGGTCAGCGCCGCCAGCCGCCGGGGGTCGCCGGGCCGCGCGTCCCCGCCCAGGTGCCTGCGGGCGCAGAAGTCGGCCTGATCCGGGGTCACCTGCGGCAGCCGCAGCAGCAGCCACGGGTTCGCCTCCAGCGCGGCTGCGGCCCCCGGCCCCAGCGCGCTCAGCAGCCGGGGCGCCAGAGCGCCCGGCGCGCCCATCCGGTCAAGGACGGCACTGACCTGTTCTGCCTCGGACACCTCGGGCGGTTCCCCTCGTCATACGGATCACGGACTCTGGGGGAGCCTATCGACTGGCGACGACGCTCGGTTCCCGCTTCCGGGGTGCGCCCGCCGCCACGCGCTCCGCCCGCCGCCTGCCACGCGCTCCGCCCGCCGCCTGCCGCGCCGGTCGTCGTCCGCACCGGCCGCCCGGACCCCGCGAGTCTTCCGGACGCGTCCCGGAGCCCCTCCGGCCCCGGAAAGCTCCCCGAGTCCGGGAGCACCCCCGGCCCGCCCGCTACTCCCGCTTCGCCCGGTTGCCGCGCCCGCGCCGCCCCTCGCGCTTTCCCGGCTTCCCCGTCGGGCCGTCCGCGCCGACGACCTGGCGTACGGCCGCGCACGGGTCGGTCGTGGGGGAGGACTCCTGGACGGCGACGGCCGCGTGCTGGGCGATCCGGCGGAACAGCTCGCGCGCGGGCGCGTCGAGTCCGGCCAGGATGTGCTCCTCCGCCTCACGCACGCGTTCCCTGAGCGAGGCCAGCACCTCGCGGCCGTGCGCGGTGGCGCACACCCGCCGCACCCGCCGGTCGCCGGGGTCCACCCGGCGCCGCACGAGGTCGGCCTGCTCCAGGTCGTCGAGGAGGTAGGTCATCACGCTGCGGTCGATGAGCAGCCGCTCGGCCAGGGCCGCCTGGGTGGGGGGCTCGTCGAGTGAGACCGCGGTGAGCACGTGGTAGCCGCGGCTGCCGTGCGGGACGCCGTCCAGGACCGCCTCCACCCGCTCGTGCCACCGGCGCAGGAGCACGGCCAGCGACCACCCCAGGTCGGTGTCCTGTTCCGGAGCCGGGTCCGCGTTCCCGGCCTGGGTCCGGCCGGGCTTGGGAGTGGGGAGTGCCATGCTCCGAGGCTACCAGGAATAGGTGGCACACAAGATAAGTTGTTGCCAACATCGTTGTTTCGACAAACTAGTTCCGGCTTCCTCCCGAGGAGAGAACCCAATGCCCGACTACGGACACCCCCTGAGGTTCGGCACCTTCATCACACCCGCGGCGCAGGACCCCGACCGCACCGTCGCGCTCGCCGAACTCACCGAGGCGGCCGGACTGGACCTGGCCACCTTCCAGGACCACCCCTACAACCCCGGCTTCCTCGACACCTGGACCCTGCTGAGCTGGGTGGCCGCGCGCACCACGCGCCTGAGCGTGTCGGCCAACGTCCTCAACCTGCCCCTGCGCCCGCCCGCGGTGCTCGCCCGTTCCGCCGCCAGCCTCGACCTGCTCTCCCACGGCCGCTTCGAACTCGCCCTGGGCGCCGGAGCGTTCTGGGACGGCATCGAGGGCATGGGCGGCAAGCGCCTCACCCCGCGCCAGGCCGTCGACGCGCTCAGCGAGGGCATCGACGTCATCCGCGCCGCCTGGGACACCGACGCCCGCGGCGGCGTCCGCGTCAACGGAGAGCACCACCGCGTGCGCGGCATGAAGCGCGGCCCCGAGCCCGCCCACGAGATCGGCATCAGCCTGGGCGCCTACAAGCCCCGCATGCTGCGCCTGGTCGGCGCCAAGGCGGACGGCTGGCTGCCCAGCCTCGGCTACCTCAAGCTGGAGGACATGGCCGGGGCCCACCGGACCATCGACGAGGCCGCGCAGGCCGCCGGGCGCGACCCCCGCCAGGTTCGCCGCATGCTCAACCTCGCCCAGACCGCCTTCCTGCCCACCGGGAAGGACTTCCTCCAGGGCCCGCCCGAGCAGTGGGTGGACGACCTGCTGCCCCTGGCCCTCGAACACGGCTACTCCACGTTCATCGTGGGCACCGACGACCCGCGCACCATCCAGACCTTCGGCGCCGAGGTCGCCCCCGCCCTGCGCGAGGCCGTGGACCGCGAACGCGCGGACGCGGGCACCGACACCGGTCCGGCCCGCGACGCCGCCTCCCTGGCCGCGCGCCGTTCGGGCATCGACTACGACGGCGTCCCCGAGAACCTGCGCGAGCACGCCGTCGAACCCGGTGACCGCGCCTACGCCCGCGTCCGCCACGGCTACATGCAGAAGGGCTCGCCGGGGCTGGTCCTGCGCCCCGGCAGCGCCGAGGAGGTCGCCGAGGCCCTCGCCCACGCCCGCGCCCAGGACGCCGACCTGCACGTGCGCAGCGGCGGCCACGGCATCAGCGGGCGCTCCACCGGCGACGGCGGCGTCGTCGTGGACCTGTCGCGGATGAACGGCGCCGAGGTCCTGGACGCGGACTCCGGTCTGGTCAGGCTCGGCGCCGGCGCCCGCTGGGGCGATGTCGCCGACACCCTCGCGCTCCACGGCCTGGCGCTCAGCTCGGGAGACCACGGGGGAGTGGGCGTCGGGGGCCTGGCCACCACCGGCGGCGTGGGCTACATGGCCCGCGCCCACGGCCTGACCATCGACAACGTCACCGCAGTCGAGGTGGTCACCGCGGACGGAACCCCCGTGCGCGCCGACGCCGACCACCACCCCGACCTGTTCTGGGCCATGCGCGGCGCGGGCGCCAACTTCGGCGTGCTCACCGCCGTGGAGGCCACGGCCGCCCCGGTGCGCGACGTGGTCCTCGGCCAGTTCGTCTACGACGCGACCGACACCGCCGCCTTCCTCCGGGCCTGGGGCGAGGTCGCCGAGGCCGCGCCGCGCGAGGTCACCGCCTTCCTCACCACCGGCCCCGCGCGCGGCGGACGCGGCCCGGCGGCCCAGGCCATGGTGGTCTACGCGGGGGAGGACACCGACTCGGCCGTGCGGGCGCTGGAGCCCTTCCTGTCAGTGGGCCCCGTCCTGGACCAGCGCGCCCAGCTCGCGCCCTACCCCGCGATCCTGGCCCGCTCCGACGGGCCCCACCGGGGCCACGGTCTGCCCGAGGCGCGCTCGGGTCTGCTGCACCACGTCACCCCGGAAACGGCTGAGGGCCTGGCCGGGCTGCTCACCTCGGGAGACGTCATGTTCATGCAGCTCAGACAGGTGGGAGGCGCGGTCAACGACCTGGCGGCCGACGCCACCGCCTACGCCCACCGGTCGCAGAACTTCGTGTTGGCGGCCATGACGGCGACCCGGAGCGCCGTGCGCATGGACCAGCGGTGGGCGGACCTGGACAAGCACCTGGAGGGCATGTACCTGAGCTTCGACACCCGTACCGGGCCCGGTGTGCTCGCGCGGGCCTTCCCCGAGCCCACCCTGGACAGGCTGCGGGCCCTGAAGGCCGTGTACGACCCGCACAACGTGTTCGACAAGAACTTCCCGATCCCGCCCGCGACCCGGGGCTGACCGCTTGGCCGGAAGCCGGACGGCCGGTGGGGCGCCTCCCGCGGGAGGGTGCGCCCGGGGGCGTCGCCGCCGGGCGGTGCCGCCCCGCGCGTGGGTTCCGGAGCGGGAGCCGGGGGAGCGCCGACGCCGGGGAGGGGTGTCAGCGCTCGGGGCGCGCCGTGGCGTCGTCGAGCGCGTCGCGGATCTTGGGCGGCAACTCCACGCCCTCCACGCCCAGGATCTCCTCCAACTGCGCCAGGGTGCGCGGACCGACCACCGCCGCGGCCACGCCCTCCTGGTCGCGCGCCCAGCTCAGCGCCACCGCCAGCGGCGACACGCCCAGCCCCTCGGCCGCCGTGCGCACCGACTCCACCACCCGGCGGCTGCGGTCGTCCAGGTAGGGCTCCACGTACGGCGCCATGTGCGGGAAGGCCGCCCGCGAGTCCGGCGGAGTCCCGTTGCGGTACTTGGCGGTGAGCACACCGCGGCCCAGCGGAGACCAGGCGATGAGGTGGGCCCCGGACACCGCCGCGGCGGGCCGCAGGCCGTGGTCGGCGCCCCTGTTGAGCAGCGAGTACTCGGTGCCCACGCTCACCAGGGGCACGCTCCCGGGCCGCGCGCGCTGCCAGGTGGCCAGGGTCGCGAACTGCCACGCCTCCAGGTTCCCCGTGCCCGCGTAGCGCGCCTTGCCCGCCGCCACCGCCGTCTCCATCGCCGCCAGCGACTCCTCGGGCGGTGTGGAGGGGTCGAACACGTGCAGCTGCCACAGGTCCACGTAATCGGTCTGCAGGCGTCGCAGCGAGGCGTCCAGGGAGGCCAGCAGGTGCCGCCGGGAGGCGTCCACCGGCCGGTAGCCGTCGGGCGTGTGGCCGGTCTTGGTGGCCACCACCACGTCCTCGCGGCGCACCGAGGCGCGCAGCAGGCGCCCCAGGATCCGCTCGCTCTGGCCGCCGGTGTAGATGTCCGCGGTGTCCACGAGCGTGCCGCCCGCGTCGACGAACGCGGTGAGCTGCTGCCCGGCCTCCTCCTCGGAGGTGTCCTTGCCCCAGGTCATCGTGCCGAGAGCGGTACGAGAGACCCAGAGCCCTGATCTGCCCACCTGTCGCTGTTCCATGCGGCGGAGAGTACCGCGTCCGTCCGACGCCGTCCTTCGGGCACGCCCCCGCCGTTCCTCTCCGGCGCGGCCGTGACCGGGGCGTTCGCCGCGCCCGCGCCCGTGTTCCGGCTCCGCGAACGGGCTCCTGGAACCTGGTGGCCCGCATCCGCCGCGCCACACCGTTCCCGCGACCGCGGCCGGGGTCCCGCCCTCCCCTCCGCCACGGGCCTACCCTGTGACCATGGCGACACCCGCAGCACCCCAGGACACCCC
>NZ_LEKI01000069.1:0-26900 GCF_001029525.1 Nocardiopsis sp. RV163
GCCACGACCCGCTTCCCCACATCCGCCAACGCCCCCGGCCCCGCAGCCGGGAACGACCCACGAGAAGGGCGATCGGATCATGTCCAAGACCGATGTCGTCGTCACCGGCCTCGGCGCCACCACCCCCCTCGGGGGTGACGTCGCGACCACATGGTCCGCGCTCCTCGACGGCCGCTCCGGTATCAGCATGCTGCCGGAGGAGTGGCACGAGAAGCTCCCGGTGCACTTCGCCGGACAGATCGCGCAGGAACCCTCCGAGAAGCTCCCCAGGCCGCGCATGCGCCGCCTGGACCGCACCCAGCAGTTCGCGCTGATCGCCGCGCAGGAGGCCTGGCAGGACGCCGGCTCCCCCGAGGTGGACCCGATCCGCCTGGGCGTGGTGGTCTCCAGCGGGATCGGCGGCATCCTCACCATCCTGGAGCAGTACGACACCTTCCGCGAGAAGGGCTGGAAGCGGGTCTCCCCCTTCACCGTGCCCATGCTCATGCCCAACAGCCCCGCAGCCGCGATCAGCCTGGAGTACACCGCCCGGGCCGGTTCGCACGTGCCGGTGAGCGCCTGCGCCTCCAGCGCCGAGGCCATCGCCAACGGTGTGGACATGATCCGCTCCGGGCGCGCCGACGTGGTGATCGCGGGCGGCACCGAGGCCGCGATCCACCCGCTCAACATCGCCTCGTTCGCGTCCATGCGCGCACTGTCCACGCGCAACGACGACCCGCAGCACGCCTCCCGCCCCTGGGACAAGGACCGCGACGGCTTCGTCATGGGCGAGGGCGCGGGCATCCTCATCCTGGAGTCGGCCGAGCACGCCGCCCGCCGGGGGGCCCGCGTGTACGCGCACGCCTCGGGCGTGGGCTACACCAACGACGCCTACGACATCGTCCAGCCCGAGCCGGAGGGCGTCGGCCAGGCCCGTGCCATCACCCAGGCCCTGGCCGACGCCGACCTCACCCCCGAGGACATCGTGCACGTCAACGCGCACGCCACCTCCACCCCGGCCGGGGACGTCGGCGAGACGCGCGCGATCCGCACCGCGCTGGGCGACTCCGTCGCCGACCGCGTCGCGGTGACCTCCACCAAGTCCATGACCGGCCACCTGCTGGGCGGCGCGGGCGCCGTGGAGTCGATCGCGACCATCCTGGCGCTGCACGACGGACGCATCCCGCCGACCATCAACATCGAGGAGCTCGACCCGGGTGTGACCGTGGACATCGTCCGCGACAAGCCCCGGGACGTTCCCGCGGGCGACGTGGCGGCGATCAACGAGTCCTTCGGGTTCGGCGGCCACAACATCGCGGTGGTCTTCCGCCGCGCCTGACCTCCGCCGGACGCGGCCCCTCCGCGTCCGAGCGCACGGCACTGCCCGCCGGGACGAACCCGGCGGGCAGTGCCGTGTCTGCTCCGGGCGGCGCCGCGGGCGGCACGGACACCTCCGGAGGCACGCCCCGACCCCGGTACGCGGCTGTCTCCGGGCTCGGCTTCTCCACCACCTGGAACGGGGATATCCTTCCCTTCGGTTCGGGCTCTCCGCTTCGTCGCCGGTCGCCGACCCGGATCAACAGCGGAGGCCGGGGTGCCGCCATCGGTCTCACCTCAGCTCCCGCCCCTGCTGTGCGGGCTTCGCCGCGGTCACACAGCGGGGCCCGACACCACTTCCCGCCGGCCCGGCGCCGGGCCGGCCCGGACGTGGTTCTCGCCCGAACCGACGCCCGTCGGGCCAGCACCGGCCCCAGCGGCGGTGTGCGGGTCGGGTTCATCCGGTGGGAGGCGATCCGCCTTGGGGGCGGATCGCCGCTCCCCGTCCTGCTCCGCAGGGGTTAACGCCCCCCCACCGCTCTCCCCACGCCCCGGTGAAGTGCAGGGGAACAGCCGAGGACAGGCCTTCAGGCGGGGCCGTTTCGGGGGCACCATGAGAACTGTGACTGCGCTGCATCCCCGACACACGCCCACGGCGCATCCGGACGGGCCGGGTGCGGTGGCCCGCCGCGCCCCGGGCGCTCCCGGTTACCAGCCCGTCGTCGACCTGGACTCGGGGACCGTGGTGGCCGTCGAGGTAACCGCCTCACCGCCGCCCTCCGCCCGGGGCTCCTACGCGGAGGTGTCCCCCCAGGAGGAGGCGGCCGTGGCCGAGTGGCTCCTGGCCCTGGTCCGCGAGACCTCCGTGTCCGAGAGCCTGCTGCCGATGGTCCTGCCGCTGCCCGCGCGAATCCTGGCCGGGGAGGGGTTCGCCCCCATCGTGGAGAGCCTGTTGCGCCGTGCGGGCCGCCGACCGCGCGACATCACCTTCATGCTCAGCCCGGACATGGCAGAGCTGGCGCGCGGGACCGTGGTGTCGGGGGTCTCCCGGATGCGCGCGGCGGGTTTCCGGTGCGGGTTCGGGACGGCGATGGTGCGCCCGGACCTGGTGGTCGAGGCCGCACCGTTCCTGATGCGGATCGACCCGGCGATCGTCTCCGGTGTGGCCGGGGACCAGCGGCACGCCACCGTGGTGGAGGGCCTGGCGCGGATCGGCCGGGGCAGCGGCGTGTACGCGCTGGCCTCGGGCGTGGGCAGCGCCGAGGACGTGGTGCGGCTGCGCCGCTGCGGGATACGCGTGGGCACGGGGCGGTTCTTCGCCGACAGCGCGTGGCGGCCCGGTGAGCGGGTGACCCCTGTTCCCGAGCCGAGCGCCGGACAGGGCGGGGAGGATGACTCAGGGCCCCGGGTCACCGAGTTCATGGTGCCGCCCGTGGGGCTGGACTCCGACGCCACCGCGGAGCAGGTGCTGGAGTCCTTCACCGGGGACCCGGCGCTGAACAGCGTCATCCTCATCGACCACCGGGACCGCCCGGTCGGGGTCGTGGACAGGACGCGGTTCCTGCTGTCGGTGACGGGCCGCTACGGGCACGCCCTGCACGCCAAGCGTCCGGCGCTGCGGCTCGCCGAGTCCCCGCGCACGGTTCCGGCGTGGATGTCGGCGCTGGCGGCGCTGCGGGTGGCGGGCCAGGACAACGAGCGGGTCTACGACGACCTGATCGCCACCAACTCCTACGGCCAGTGTCTGGGCGTGGTGCACATCAGCGACCTCATCCAGTCCCTGTCGCGAAGCTGAGCGCCGGAGCGGACGGCGCCCGCACCGGGTCCGGTGCGGGCGCCGCCGCGCGCGGGCGGACCGCTCAGTCCACGGGGTCGGGGCCCTTGGTGCCCGAGGGGCTGCTGACGGGGGCGCTCTCGGCGGGGTCGAAGCCGTCGTAGGTGCCCTGCCAGGCCTTGCCCTCCTCGATGCTCCTGGCGATCCGGGACCGGGTGTCCTCGTCGTGCAGGTAGTCCAGTTCGGGGCGCTTGGGCAGGCGGCCGTCCCCGGAGGAGCGGCCCATGGCGCGGCGGCGCAGCCACGGCACCAGGTACTGGCGGGCCCAGCGGCGGTTCTCGCGGCGGCGCAGGATGCGGGGCAGCTGGCGGGGCGGGGTGGTCCACGGGTCGGTCCAGGACTCGGGCGGGCCCATGGGGAAGCCGAGCAGGTCGGCGACGCGCGCGGCGACGATCTGGTGGCCCGCGCCGTTGAGGTGCAGGCGGTCCTCGCTCCAGGCACGGGAGTCGGTGAGCGCGTTGAGCGCCCACAGGTCGACGATCTCGGTGCCGGTGCGCTCGGCGACGGCGCGCATGTGCATGCTGAACACGGCGATGCGGCCGCGGTAGTAGCGCAGGACCGGGATCCATCCGGTGTCGTGGCCGGACAGGATCACCACGCGGATCCCGGCGTCGCGCAGCTGGCGGATGCCCCACTCGAAGTGCTCGGCCAGCCGGTCGAGGTCCCCTCCCGGACGCAGGACGTCGTTGCCCCCGGCCAGGACGGTGACCAGGTCGGGCTTCCAGGCCAGCGTCTGGTCGAGCTGCTCACCGAAGATGTGGCGCATCCGGCGTCCGCGCACGCCCAGGTTGGCGTAGCGGAAGTCGGGGGTCACCGTGGCAAGGTGCTCCGCCAGTCGGTCGGCGAAACCCCGGTACTCGCCGTCGGGGCCGCTGTCGTCTTCCATCCCCTCGGTGATGCTGTCGCCGATCGCCACGTAGGACCGGATGGGTACCGGTCTGTGGGGGCGGGCGGCCGCTGGGGGATTCGTCTCAAGGTCTGTCACGTCAACCAATCATCCGGCTCGACCGTCCCACGCCTGCGCGCGCGGAAAGTGCGCGGGTACGGCAATCGTGGTGTCGGGCCGCGGAACACCGTCGACCCCTGTCGGCCACCGGGCGCGGCCGTCCGGCCGGAAGGGTCGCCCGGGCGAAGGACAGTGGCCTTCCAGCATACCCGCGGCCGACGACGGAGTGCCTTGGACGGAGTGTGCCGGCACGCCCCGCCGGGCTCCGCGCTTCCCGGACCGGTCGGCGCGCCCGTTGCGCGCTGGGGGCGCCCGTGTGGAGGCGCCGTGAACACCAACGACCGGCCGCCCCGGGAGGAAGCCGGGATCGGATATGAGGTAGCTCACAAGTCCGCTCGGGACCGGGATCCGGAACGCCCTCGTCACGGTCATCACACAACGCAGTCACGGTCCGGTCGCGGCGGACCCGGCACACCCGGGGGTACCCATGCGGCGTCAGGGGACGTACGATCTCGGGGGAGTGCTCACGGCACCCCTGTCCCCCGGCCCGCCGTGCCCGCCCCTGGCGCACGGACCGGCCTCCCGTCCGGCGTCCCCGCGGGCGAGGGGCGCGTACCGTGGTGCATCGAACCGAAGGCCCGTGCGGTTCCTCCCCAATTCACGTGCAGACACCAGGAGGTCGAGGTCCCCAGCGGATGAACGCCGTCTCTCCGATCTGCCTCGTCGACCTCGCGCCCGCACTGCGGTGGTCGAGGTCGCCGGACGTGGCTCCCCTGCTCCACCACGACCGTCTGATCGACGGCTGGTGGCACTCGCTGCCCGTCGCACGCGTCCTGGACATCGCGGGGCCGCCCTGGCTCGCGCACGGCATCGCCCGCCTGGCGCTGGAGCAGTGGGCGCACCTGCCGCTGGCCGAGTTCCTGCCGAGCCTGCGCACCCAACTGGTGGACTGCTCCGACCTCTCCGAGCCCGTGCGCGGCGCGGTCGTGGCCACCGCCGGGGACTGGGAACGCCTCATCTCCGCCAGCCCGCAGGAGATCGGCGCGTGGGCGCTCGCCGACTGCGACCCCATGGACATCCTGAGCACGGTGGCCTGGCGGGCGCTGCAGCCCTGTTGCGAGCTTCCCGGGGGCCCCACCCCCTCCCCCGCCCTGATGATGGAGGCCGTGCGCACCATCGCCCACTGGCTGCCCGACTCCGCGCCCGAGCACGTGCACAGCGCACTGGAGTACCTCACCGCCGCCACGGGTTCCGGAACGGGGACCGAGGGCCCCGGACACACGGCCCCGCCGCAGACCCCGGCGACGCGCGCGATCCGCACCCTGCGGGCCCTGCGCGCCCAGCGCGGCGAGGAGGCCGAGCCCTCCGACGCCGCGGTCCCGGAGCAGACGGCCACGGCCATGGTCAGCTCGGCCGCGATGATCCCCGGTTCCGCCCTGAACACCGAGGCCGTGGACGTCGACGGTGCCCGCGGCGAGGGCGCGGGCGACCTGCGCTCGCAGTTCCGCAGCTCACTGCTGGGCCCCGGGCGCACCCTGCGCCGCCCCAGCTTCGGTCCGCCCAAGGCCATGCGGCCCGACCAGGCCCAGGAGCGCCCTCCAGCTCCCGCGCTGGGCCAGCACCCCCTGGTGGACCTGGTCGAGGAGATGTTCCGCTCCTGGCCCGAACTGGAGCGCACGGTGGCCGCCGAGCGCCTGTTCGCCACCGATCCCATCAGCATCCGCGTGCTCTCGGAGCAGATCACGGTGGACGTCACCGAGATCCGCTCCGCCCAGCGCAAGGTGGAGGAACGCCTGCTGCGCTGGCTCAACGCACCCGAGGGCGCCGCGATCACCAAGCACCTGCGCGAGCTGTCCGAGCAGTTGGGCGCGGCGACCACCATCGACCGCCTGATCAACGCCCACCCCGACCACCCGGTGGACGTGCCGACCCTCAACACACCGCTGTGGCGGGTGATCATCACCCTGTTCACCGACCGGCGCATGCACAACGGCTGGCTGATCGCCGACGACCCCAACCGGCTGCGATGGCAGACCCGAGAACTGCTGGGCGACGCCCCCAGCATGACCGAGGCCGGGATCCGGCTCAGCCGCATCGGCATCCGCCAGCAGGAACTGCGCGCCTGGCTGCTGAGCACCCCCGGGGTGAGCCTGCGGGACGGGCACGTGTTCACGGACCCGTCGGTGCCCATGGAGATGCCCGCCAACCACCCGGGCCACACCGCCTCGGAGGAGTCGGGGGCCACCACCGAGAACGGGCTGCCCATACGGCGGCGCGTGGACGCCCAGCCGTCCGCGGCCCCGGCCGAGCCCGCCCCCTCCCAGCAGCACGCAACCGGCCCCGAGCGGGCTCCCGCGGCCTTCGGCGCCGCCGCCCTCGACCCGCACCGCGTCGTGCCGCTGGGCCCGGCCCCCGGACAGGCCCACGGCCTGCCGCCCACGTCCCCGGTCGCGCCGCCCGCACCGCCCTCGCGGCCGGGTGCGAGCGACCCCGCAACGGCGGCCCGCTGCTTCCGCGCCCCGGACGGGCGCTGGTGGCACCGCATCGACATCACCGCCGACCACCTCAACGGCGCTCCCGTGGCCGTGCCCACCGGGTACGCCACCCACCTGGGCCTCCAGCCCGGGAGGCTGCTGTGCCTGACCGCCCCGGGCGCGGACCTGCTGGTGCTGGTCTGGCGCGACCAGCCGGCGTTCGACTCCCTGCGCCCCCTGCTGCGCCGTCAGGCCGCCCAGCCCGGCGACCGCGTGTTCATCACCGTGGCCGGGGACCGGCTGGACGCGCGCAAGCTGCCCGCCACCGACCTGAGCGGTCACTCCCCCACGGCCCGGGCGCTGCACCTGAGCGGCTACACCGCCCCCGCCTCCACCGAGGACGCCCTGAAGATCCTCTCCCGCCGGACCACCGACAGCGACGACGAGGCGTTCGCCGACCCCCAGTCGCTGGTGGACCTGCTGACCCTGCGCGGTGACAACGACATCGCCGCGGAGCTGCGCGCGGGCATGTTCGCCGCGCACTAGCACGTCGCCACGAGCGCCCGTCGCCCCCGGCGGCGGGCGCTCTTCGCTCGCCCGGGCCGCCCAGAGGTCCGGCCGCCCAGGCGGACAGGGCGTTACGACCCGCTGAAGACACACGAAGCACACATGAATACACACAAAGACAGGAACAAAAACACACAAACCCTAGAAGTGGCCTTGCGCATGTGGTTGACTACTCAGCGCCCCCTTCCGGGCGCGGTCCCAACCCCTGATCCACGACCACACTGAGGAGTTCCATGTCCGCCGTGCTCTCACGAGGCAAGTCCCTCGCCCTCACCATGGCCCTGGGCCTACTGCTCTCCCTGGGCCTGGCGGTGGGCACCGCCGCCCCCGCCGCGGCCGCGGGCACCTTCCGCCTGTGCAACGTGTCCTCCGACTACACGGCCTACGCCGACTTCGGCAACTTCACCACCTTCGTGGTCAGCCCCGGCCAGTGCACCAGCACCGGCATCGGCTCCTCCGGCGTCTCCTACTCCGTGACGATCCGGGGCACGTGGGCCAACTCCCCGTCCAAGACCACCACCCAGTACAGGGTCCCCGCCGGGCGCAGCGTCGACTTCCACGCGGGCGGCACCTTCGCCGCCCCCCAGTTCAACCCCCTCGTCTACTGACGGCCCCGGGAGCCCGCGCACGAAGGCCATGACGCTGCACGGCCCCCGCGCCGGCCGCGCGGGGGCCGCTCCGTCCCCTCGACGCGGACCGCCACCGCACGCCACGGGACCGGAAGGGACCCCGGAGCCCGCGGCGGCGTTCCCGGGCGCGAAACGGGCCGGTCCCCTCGCGGGGGCCGGCCCGTTTCGCGCGTGCGGCGGGTGTCAGACGTTGAAGCCGAGCATGCGCAACTGGTCGCGCCCGTCGTCGGTGATCTTGTCCGGACCCCACGGCGGCATCCAGACCCAGTTGATCTTGACCTCGCGCTCGAACTCGTCCAGGGCGCTGGTGGCCTGGTCCTCGATCACGTCGGTCAGGGGGCAAGCCGCGCTGGTCAGGGTCATGTCCAGCGTGATGGTGCTGTCGTCGGCGTTCACCCCGTACAGCAGGCCCAGGTCGACGACGTTCACGCCCAACTCGGGGTCGATCACGTCCTTGAGCGCCTCGCTGATCTCCTCGGCCAGCGCCTCCGCCTCCGGGGAGAGGGGGGCGCCCTCGGCGGCCTCGGTCGTTGTCGTCTCGTTCTCACTCATCAGACGGCTTCCTTCTCCAGGGACTGCGTCACGGCGTCCTTCCAGGCCATCCACCCCAGCAGGGCGCACTTGATCCGCGCGGGGTACTTGGACACCCCGACGAACGCCACGGCGTCCTCCAGCACGTCCTCGTCGGGCTCGCCCTTGCCCTTGGACTGCATCAGCTCGGTGAAGGCGTCCAGGGTGGTCATGCCCTCGGCGACGGTGCGGCCGATGAGCAGGTCGGTCAGCACCGAGGTGCTGGCCTGGCTGATCGAGCAGCCCATCCCCTCGTAGGAGACGTCGCTGACCACGGCCTCGCGATCGAGGCCGCCGGAGCCCTCGGCGGGGGTCAGCGCCACCCGGAGCGTCACCTCGTCCCCGCAGGTGGGGTTGATGTGGTGCGCCTCCGCGTTGTGCGGATCGCGCAGACCCTTGTGGTGCGGGTTGCGGTAGTGGTCCAGGATGATCTCCTGGTACATCGCGTCCAACTGCATGGTCAGGCTGTTCCTCGCTCTAGGGCCGGGTTCCGAAGAACTTCTGCGCGGCCCTGACGGCCTCCACGAGCGCGTCCACGTCCTCCGGCGTGTTGTAGAGGTAGAAGGACGCGCGCGTGGTCGCGACAACGCCGAGCCTGCGGTGCAGCGGCCAGGCGCAGTGGTGGCCCACACGGACCTCCACGCCCAGGTCGTCCAGGACCTGGCCCACGTCGTGCGGGTGGATGTCGTCCACTGCGAAGGACACGGCGCCGCCGCGGTCCACCGCATCGGCGGGACCGATGATCCGCACGCCCTCCAGGGCGCCGATCCGCTCCAGCGCGTACTCGGTGAGCGCGTGCTCGTGCCCGGCGACCCTCTCCATCCCCACGCGGGACAGGTAGTCGCAGGCCGCGGCCAGGCCGACGGCCTGCGGGGCCATCGGCACACCGGCCTCGAAGCGCTGGGGCGGGTCGGCCCAGGTGGAGTACTCCATGTGGACCACGCCGATCATGGAGCCGCCGGTGATGAACGGCGGGATGGCCTCCAGCAGCTCCCGGCGCCCCCACAGCACCCCGATCCCGTTGGGACCGAGCATCTTGTGCCCGGAGAAGACCAGGAAGTCCACACCCAGCGCGGCCACGTCGACCGGCATGTGCGGAACCGACTGGCAGGCGTCCAGCACGGTCAGCGCACCGACCTCGCGGGCCCGGGCGACGATCTCCCCGACCGGGTTGACGGTGCCCAGCACGTTGGACTGGTGGCTGAACGCCACCACCTTGGTGCGCTCGTTGACCAGGTCGGCGATCCCCGACAGGTCCAGACGCCCCTCGTCGGTCACCGGGAACCAGCGCAGCGTCGCCCCGGTGCGCTGGCACAACTGCTGCCAGGGCACCAGATTGGCGTGGTGCTCCATCTCGGTCACCACGACCTCGTCGCCGGGCCCCACCCGGAAGCGGCGCAGCTCCTCGTCGGCGGTCGCGGAGTTGCTCAGCGCGTAGGCCACCAGGTTGACGCCCTCGGTGGCGTTC
The DNA here is from genome assembly GCF_001029525.1 of Nocardiopsis sp. RV163. Taxonomy (NCBI): domain Bacteria; kingdom Bacillati; phylum Actinomycetota; class Actinomycetes; order Streptosporangiales; family Nocardiopsidaceae; genus Nocardiopsis; species Nocardiopsis sp. RV163. The sequence continues at coordinate 9,785 of NZ_LEKI01000069.1, forward strand.
TTGGTGAACACCACCTCCCCGGCGTCGGCCCCGATGAACCGGGCGATGGTCTCCCGGGCCGCCTCGTAGGCGTCGGTCGCCTCCTCCGCGAGCTGGTGCGCGCCACGGTGCACCGCCGCGTTGTGGCGTTCGTAGAACTCACGTTCGGCGTCGAGCACCTGACGGGGCTTCTGCGAGGTTGCCCCGGAGTCAAGGTACACCAGCGGCCGCCCGTCGCGGACGGTCCGGGAGAGGATCGGGAAGTCCTCCCGGATCGCCGCGACGTCGAGCGTGGCCGCCCCGGCCCGACCGAACTCGCGGACTGTGGTCATGGGTTACGCGCCCGCCTTCACGAAACGCTCGTAGCCCTCGGCCTCCAGCACGTCGGCCAGCTCCGGGCCGCCGGACTCGGCGACGCGGCCGCCCGCGAAGACGTGCACGAAGTCGGGCTTCACGTAGTTGAGGATCCGGGTGTAGTGGGTGATGAGCATGACGCCCATCTCACCGCCCGCCTTGGCCCGGTTGACGCCCTCGGAGACGACCTTGAGCGCGTCGACGTCCAGACCGGAGTCGGTCTCGTCCAGGATGGCGACCTTGGGCTTGAGCAGCTCCAGCTGGAGGATCTCGTGGCGCTTCTTCTCACCGCCGGAGAAACCCTCGTTGACGCCGCGGGCGGCGAAGGCCGGGTCGATGGACAGGTCCTTCATCGCTCCCTGGAGCTCCTTGGAGAACTGGCGGAGCTTGGGGGCCTCGCCGCGCACCGCGGTGACGGAGCTGCGCAGGAAGTTGGACATGGACACGCCGGGGACCTCGACCGGGTACTGCATGGCCAGGAACACGCCGGCGCGGGCGCGCTCGTCGACGCTCATCTCCAGGATGTTCTCGCCGTCGACGAGGACTTCGCCCTCGGTGATCTCGTAGCGCGGGTGGCCCGCGATCGCGTAGGCGAGGGTGGACTTGCCCGAGCCGTTGGGGCCCATGATGGCGTGGGTCTCACCGGAGTTGACGGTCAGGTCGACCCCCTTGAGGATCTCCTGCCGCTCGTCCTCGCCGATGAGGACGTCGGCGCGCAGGCCGCGGATTTCGAACTTGGTCATTTCAGGCCTCAGGAATTCTTCTCATCCAGCGAGACGAGCACGTCTTCGCCGTCGATCTTCACGTCGTAGGTGGGGACCGCCCGGGTCGCGGGCGGATTGATCGGCGCCCCCGAGCGCAGGTCGAAGCAGGAGCCGTGCAGCCAGCACTCGATGGTGCCGTCCTCGACCTCGCCCTCGGACAGGCGGACCTCGGCGTGCGAGCACACGTCCCGCACGGCGTACACCTCGCCCTCGCTGCGGACCAGGGCGATGGGTGTCTCGTCGTCGGTCTCCACCCCGAGGGCCCCCTCCTCGGGGATCTCGGAGAGCTCGGCGACCTTCACCCAGCGTCCGGCCTCACTCATGGGCGGCCAGCTTGCGCTCGACCTTGGCCATGATCTCCTCGCGCAGCTCCTCGACCGGGATCCGGTTGATGAGCTCCAGGAAGTAGCCGCGGATGACCAGGCGCCGGGCCTCGTCCTCCGGGATGCCCCGGGAGCGCAGGTAGAACAGGTGGATGTCGTCGAGGCGGCCGCTGGCGGCGGCGTGCCCGGCGCCCTCCACCTCACCGGTGAAGATCTCCAGGTTGGGCACCGAGTCCACACGGGTGTCGTCGGTGAGCTGGAGGTTGCGGTTGTGCTCGTAGGAGTCGGTGCCGGTGGTGCCCTCACCGATGATCACGTCGCCGATCCACACACCGTGGGCGTCCTTGCCGCTCAGCGCGCCCTTGTACTCCACCCGCGAGCGGGTGTTGGACATGTTGTGGTCGATGAGCGAGCGGTGCTCGTGGTGCTGGCCGTCGCCGGTGAAGTACAGCCCGTGGAGCTCGGCGTTGGCGCCGCGCCCCTTGTAGGCCACCTTCGGGGAGAGCCGGACCAGGTCGCCGCCCAGGGTGATCACGATCGACTTGAACGTGGCGTCCTTGGCCACCTGCGCGTTGTGCTGCGAGACGTCGACGGCGTCGCCGTCCCAGTCCTGGAGGCTGATCAGCGTCAGGCGCGCGCCCTCGCCGACGTGGATGTCCACGCTGCCCGCGCGCACGCCCGTGCCGGTCTGGTTGAGGACCACGACCGCCTCGGCCAGCGGCTTGACGTCCAGGACGAACTGGTCGTAGCGCGTGCCGCCCTGGGCCTGGCGGTTGACGGTGATCGGCCGCTCCAGGGCCGCGCCCTGCGCGACCGTGATGACCGTGGCCTCCTCGAAGGAGGTGTAGGCCTGGGCTGTGACGCGGTCGGCGGGGAACCCGGCGGTGCCGAGCCGCGCGTCGCCGCGGCCGACCGTCTCGACGGTGGCGCCCTCGGGGGCGTCCACGTCGAGCTTGTCGGTGCCGTCGGCGACGGCGCTGCCGTCGTGCAGGCCCTTGAGGCGGCGGATCGGAGTGAAGCGCCACTCCTCCTCGCGGCCGCCAGGGACTGGGAAGTCGTTCACGTCGAAGGACCCGTGGGTGGCCAACTTGGAGAACGGGATCTCCCCCAGGCCGTGGCTGTGGGCCTTGGGTTCGGTGCTCGGGCTGGTCAACTTAACCAACCGCTCCTTCCATCTGAAGCTCGATCAGCCGGTTCAGTTCCAGCGCGTACTCCATGGGCAGCTCGCGCGCGATGGGCTCGACGAACCCGCGCACGATCATGGCCATGGCCTCGTCCTCGTCCATGCCCCGGCTCATCAGGTAGAAGAGCTGGTCCTCGCTGACCTTGGAGACGGTCGCCTCGTGCGCGAGCTCGGCGTCGTCCTCGCGCAGGTCGTTGTAGGGGTAGGTGTCGGAACGGCTGATGGTGTCGATCAGCAGCGCGTCGCACTTGACCGAGGACTTGGCGTGGTCGGCGCCCTCCTGCACCTGCACAAGTCCCCGGTAGGAGGCGCGGCCCCCGCCGCGTGCCACCGACTTGGAGATGATGGTGGAGGAGGTGTTGGGCGCGCAGTGCACCATCTTGGACCCGGTGTCCTGGTGCTGGCCCTCGCCCGCGAAGGCGATGGACAGGGTCTCGCCCTTGGCGTGCTCGCCCATCAGGTAGACGGCCGGGTACTTCATGGTGACCTGGGAGCCGATGTTGCCGTCGATCCACTCCATGGTCGCGCCCTCTTCGGCCACGGCGCGCTTGGTGACCAGGTTGAAGACGTTGTTGGACCAGTTCTGGATGGTCGTGTAACGGCAGCGGGCGTTCTTCTTGACGATGATCTCCACGACCGCGGAGTGCAGCGAGTCCGACTTGTAGATCGGCGCGGTGCAGCCCTCGACGTAGTGGACGTAGGCGCCCTCGTCGACGATGATCAGGGTCCGCTCGAACTGGCCCATGTTCTCGGTGTTGATCCGGAAGTAGGCCTGGAGCGGGATCTCCACGTGCACGTTCTTGGGCACGTAGATGAACGACCCGCCGCTCCACACGGCTGTGTTGAGGGCGGCGAACTTGTTGTCCCCGGCCGGGATCACGGAGCCGAAGTACTCCTCGAAGATCTCCGGGTGCTCCTTGAGGGCGGTGTCGGTGTCCAGGAAGATGACACCCTGCTCCTCCAGGTCCTCGCGGATCTGGTGGTAGACGACCTCGGACTCGTACTGCGCGGCGACACCGGCGACCAGGCGCTGCTTCTCCGCCTCGGGGATGCCCAGCCTGTCGTAGGTGTTCTTGATGTCCTCGGGCAGGTCCTCCCAGGAGGCGGCCTGCTTCTCCGTGGACCGCACGAAGTACTTGATGTTGTCGAAGTCGATCTTGGACAGGTCCGCGCCCCAGTTGGGCATGGGCTTCTTGTCGAAGAGCCGCAGGGACTTGAGGCGGAGCTTGGTCATCCACTCCGGCTCGTCCTTCTTGGCGGAGATGTCGCGGACGACCTCTTCGTTCAGACCGCGGCGGGCCGAGGCCCCGGCCGCGTCGGAGTCGGCCCAGCCGTACTCGTATGTTCCGATCCCCTCGAGCTCGGGATGCGCGATAGACGTCATGCGCGGACTCCTCCTGGACTCAGACGTCCTTGTGGTGAACTGAGCCTTCCGCCGCCTGGCGGATGGCCTTGGACGCGGGGGTGCCGTCCTCCCCGCTCTCCGCGTCGCCCCGGGGGGTGACGTGGGTGGTGCACACACCGTCGCCGTGGGCGATGGTGGCCAGCCTGCGCACCGGGGTGCCCAGCAGCCGCGCGAAGGCCTCGATCTCGGCCTCGCAGAGTTGCGGGAACTCGGCGGCCACGTGCGCGACGGGGCAGTGGTGCTGGCACAACTGGTCGCCGCCGCCGGGTGCGGGCGCCCGGCCCGCGGTGGCGGCGTAGCCGTCGTTGGAGAGGGCCTCGGCCAGCAGCCGGACGCGTTGCTTGGCGGGAACAGCGTCCAGCAGGGGCTTGTAGCGCCGCTCCAGGTCGGCGACCTGACTGCGGGCGAACTCGCCGACGGCTCCGGGACCGGCCGTGTCGGCCAGGAAGCGGAGCGCGCTGGTGGCGAGGTCGTCGTAGGCGTGGACGAAGGCGTCGCGCCCGGCCTCGGTGATGGCGAAGACGCGCGCCGGGCGGCCCCGGCTGCGTCGCCCGCCGTGGGGCCGGGCGTCGCGGGCCTCGACCATGCCCTCGCCGGTCAGGTTGTCGAGGTGGCGGCGAATGGCCGCCGGGGTGAGCCCGAGCCGCTCCCCCAGTGCGGAGGCGGTGACCGGGCCCTTCTCCAGGATGAGACGCGCGACCCGTGCGCGGGTGCCGGTCTCGGCCCCGCGCTCCGTTCCGGCGAGGGGACGGGACACACTGGACGCCTCGGACACGGTCTTCCCCTCCCTCTCTGACGCGGCTCCTGGTTTTGACAACATCAGTGTGGCGTAAATAAGTCCGCCGAGGCAAACCCGACCCCATGGACTTGATCACCAAGGACAGCCTTGCCTAACAGGGGGTTCACGCGCCCGCAACCCCCCGGACGCGAACGGGAACGGGCCCGAGATCCTTCCCGACGACCATATGTCGAGACAGCCGTATCGGGATGCGGACAGGAATGTTCGGCGCGCCGCCGGCCCCCGGACCCCCCGGACGGGGCGGTGAAGCCCTCCGCCGGGCCGCACGTAGACTCAGGGCCCATGGACACAGCCGCGGTCGAGGTCGTCGACCTGGTCAAGCGCTACGGCGCCACCACCGCAGTCACCGGCCTCACCTTCAGCGCGCGCAGGGGCGCGGTGACGGCGCTGCTCGGTCCCAACGGAGCTGGCAAGACCAGCACCATCGAGGTCTGCGAGGGCTTCCGCCGCGCCGACGGCGGGCGTGTGCGGGTGCTGGGCCTGGACCCCGTGGCCGACTCCGGCGCCCTCAAACCCCGCGTCGGGGTGATGCCCCAGTCCGGGGGCGTGCCCACCGGAGCACGCGCCGCCGAGTGGCTGCGGCTGATGGCCTCCTTCCACGCGCGGCCGATCGAACCCCGCCTGCTGCTGGAGCGGCTGGGCCTGACCTCGGTGGCCGCGACGCCCTTCCGCCGCCTGTCCGGCGGCCAGCAGCAGCGCCTGTCCCTGGCCTGCGCCGTGGTCGGCCGCCCCGAGCTGGTCTTCCTGGACGAGCCGACCGCGGGCCTGGACCCGCAGGCGCGCATGGCCACCTGGGATCTGGTGGCGGCCCTGCGCGAGGCGGGTGTGGCGGTGATCCTGACCACGCACTACATGGAGGAGGCCGAGCGGCTGGCCGACCAGGTGGTCATCATCGACCGCGGCGCCGTGGTCGCCGAGGGCACGCCCGCCGAGCTGACCGGGGAGCGCCGCGAGGTCTGCTTCTCCACCGAGGCCCCGGTGGACACGGCCCTGCTGGAGGCCGCCCTGCCCGAGGGCAGCCGGGTGGAGGCCCACGGCCCCGCCGACGGCCGCCGCGAGTACGCGGTCTTCCCCGGCGGCGCGGGGACGCCCGGCCCGGAGTTCCTGGCCACGGTCACCGCCTGGTGCGCCTCGGCCGGAGTCCTGGCCGAGGACCTGCGCGTGCGGCGGCGTACCCTCGAAGACGTCTTCCTCGAACTCACCGGCAGGGAACTGCGCGACTGATGCACGAGCACACCTCCACCGCCTCCGCGCGGGCGGCCGCCGACGCGCCCGCCCGCGGAGGCGACGACGCCTCGCTGTTCACCCCCGCGCCCGGGGCCGCGCCGATGTGGCGGATGGTCGCCGCGCAGGCCGGAATGGAGCTGCGGGTCATGCTGCGCCACGGCGAGCAGTTCCTGCTCACCATGGTGATCCCCGTGCTGCTGCTCGCGGGCTTCAGCCTCACCTCGGTGCTGGACGTGGGCGAGGGGGCGCGGGTGGACGCGCTCACGCCCGGCGTGCTGGCGCTGGCGGTGATGTCCACGTCGTTCACGGGCCTGGCCATCGGCACCGGCTTCGAACGCCGCTACGGGGTGCTGAAGCGGCTGGGGGCGACCCCGCTGCCGCGCTTCGGCCTGCTGGCCGCAAAGACCCTGGCGGTGCTGGGCGTGCAGGCGATCCAGACGGCGGTGCTGTGCGCGGTGGCGCTGATGCTGGGCTGGTCGCCCGAGGTGAGCCCGGCGGGCGTACTGGCGGCCGTGGCGCTGGTGCTGCTGGCCACCGCCGCGTTCAGCTCGCTGGCCCTGCTGATGGCGGGCACGCTGCGGGCCGAGGCGACCCTGGCCGGGGCCAACCTGGTGTACGTGCTGCTGCTGGGCCTGGGCGGCGTGCTCTTCCCGGTCAGCAGCTTCCCCGGCCCCTTGGAGCAGGCGGCGTCGGCGCTGCCGATCACCGCGCTCAGCTCGGGGCTGCGGACGGTCCTGGCCGACGGCTCCACGCCCGGCCCGGCCGCGTTCGCGGTGCTGGCCGTGTGGGCGCTGGTCTGCGGCGCGCTGGCCAGCCGCCTCTTCCGCTGGGAGTAGCCCGGGCCCTGGGCGGGGTCAGCTCAGGGGCAGCAGGCGCCACTGCTGGTGGGCGTGGCCGCCGTCGGGCGCCTGGGCGACCCTGGTGCCGTTGTCGGGGGCGCCGCCCTGCGCCTCCAGCGCCTGGCCGGTGGCCCGGTTGACCACGCGGACCACACCCGGCCCCACCTCGACGAGCGACCAGTGCTGGTTGGGCGAGCCGGTACGGGTGAGCAGGGCCGCGCCGGGCTGCGCGGCCGGGTCGGCGGGGATCTCCAGGAGCTTGCCGCTGCCCACGCCCTCGATCTCGTAGAAGCCCCCGTCCACGGGGATGAAGCGCCACTGCTGGTTGGTCTGGTCGTGGCGGTCCCACAGGTGGACGGGCGCGCCGTTGGCGGTGGACGTGCCCGCGACGTCCATGACGCGGCCGCCGTGGACGCTCTGGACCGCGTAGACGAGCGCGGGGTCCAGGCCCGCCGGGTGGACCACCTCCTCCTCCGACGGCTCCTCGGTGGGCTCTTCGGCCTCGGGAGCCCCGGGCGGCTGGACCAGGATGCCCGAGGCCGTGGTCATCTCCGGCTCCTCGGGCCGGTCCCCGCCGGACGCGAGCAGGCCCCCCGTGTAGCCGCCGACGAGGGCCACCAGCAGCAGCGCCAGGGCTCCGGCCAGGAGCGGCCAGCGGGGGACGTACCGTTCGTGGTCGCGGGGGGAACGGGCACGGCGTCGGGACATTGAGGACACTCCAGCGGGGTACGGGCGGGGGCCGCGTCGATCCACGGCCCGGACCATTTCACACCACTTCGCAGGTTTGATGCACGTTCGCCCGTCAGTGGTGGGCGCTCGATAGGGTCCGGGCATGGAAGCGCTCGGAGTCCCCTGGTTCATCGCGGTCCGCTACCTCGGCCCGCCGTTGCTCCTGCTCGCCGCGGGCGGCGCGCTGATGCTGTGGCGGCGGCCCGCCCGGCCCGGACTGGTGTGGGCCGCGCTGCTGGTGAACCTGCTCGCGGCGGCGCTGCCGTTCCTGTGGATCGGGGTTCAGCTCCTGACGGGCCGGGCGGACCAGACGGTGCACGGGCTGGTCATGACTCTGGCGCAGCCCGCGGTGGCCGCGGCGGCCTGGGGTCTGCTGCTCACCGCGGTCGTGGCCCGCCCCCGGGAGCAGGCCCGGGCCGCGGGGGGCCGGGACCGGGCGGTCCGGGCCCGGACCCGGACCGGGGACGGCGGGGAGACGGAGAGTACCCCCGAAAACGTAGGATGACTCGCCATGAGCACTCCGTCCCGGCCCCAAGCAGCGTTCTCCCCGCTCCGAGCGGTGGAGGCGGTGCCCCCGGTCTGGCTGGTGATGGTCGGCATCGTCTCGGTGCAGACCGGCGCCGGGGTGGCCAAGAACCTCTTCGACGTGCTGCCCCCGGCCGCGGTCGTGTGGCTGCGGCTGCTGACCTCGGCGGTGCTCCTGGTCCTGGTGGCGCGGCCGGCGCTCAGGGCGCGCTCGCGCGGGGACTGGTGGGTGGTGGTCGGCTACGGCGTCGCGCTGGCGATGATGAACTTCCTCATCTACCAGGCCTTCGCGCGCATCCCGCTGGGGATCGCGGTCACCATCGAGTACCTGGGGCCGCTGGCCATCGCGATCCTGGGATCGCGCCGCCGGATCGACCTGGTGTGGGCGGGACTGGCAGGGCTGGGCGTGGTCGCCCTGGGGCTGGAGTCGGGTTCGATGGACCCGCTGGGCATCCTGTTCGCCGTGCTGGCGGCGGTGGCCTGGGCGGGCTACATCCTGTTCAGCGCGTCGACGGGCCAGCGGTTCAGCGGCGCGTCCGGCCTGGCGATCGCCAGCGTGGTCGGCGTGGTCGTCATGGCGCCGATCGGGGTGTACGAGGGGGGCGCGGCCCTGCTCGACTGGCGCCTGCTGCTCTTCGGCCTGGTGGTCGGCGTGCTGTCCTCGGTGGTCCCCTACACGCTGGAACTGACCGCGCTGCGCCGGATGCCGCCGCGCGTGTTCGGGGTGCTGATGAGCCTCCAGCCCGCCGCCGCGGCGCTGGTGGGCCTGGTGGTGCTGGGCGAGCTGCTGACCGTGTGGCAGTGGTTCGCGGTGGCCTGCGTGATCGTGGCCAGCGCGGGTTCCACGCGCACTTCGGCCCGCGACGGCGAGGACCGCGCCACCGAGGCCGACGGCGCGTCCGCCCCGCCGCCCCGGAAGGACCCCGGAGAGCGTTAGGCGGGCCCGGTCCGCGGCCGTCGTGCCCCCGGTTCGCCCTCCGGAGCGGCCCGCCTAGGAGGACGAGGGCAGGAGTTTTTCCACTCAGTGTTTCCGAATGGACACATATGGTTATCTTTCCTGGTGGGTCGGCCAACCGGCTGGTCCGCTCGGATTCGAAGGGGGAGCCATGCGCACCACCGCCAAGATGATGATGACCGCCCTGTTCACCGCAGGTCTGCTCGGCATGGGGTTCGGGACCGCCTCCGCAGGTGAGCACGACACGGACGTCTACCAGGCGTGCGTGAATGAGCAGGGCGTCCTCGGCCTGATCAACCTGAACGTGGAGCTGCTCAACCAGTGCATCTCCAACCACGTCGACTAGGACCGCGCAGACCGGTCGGCGGGGGCGGGCCCTCCCGAACCGGCGAGCCCCGGCGCGGGCCCGCTCGGGAGGACGGGTCCCGCCGCCACGGAGGGGGCGCCCGCGAGTGGGCGCCCCCTCCCCCATGTCCAACGGCGGCGTCGGCGCAGGTGGGAGGCTGCCGGGGGTCGGACACCGACCCCCGCGACGATGTACTACAGTCTGTCGTATGTCTGTTTCCCCGGCCTCCGCGGTGCTGGCCGCGAACTCGGTCCCCCCGCTCGCGGCGGAGGACGTCTCCCTTCTCGGATTCCCCCTGTGGGGCTGGCAGATCGCCGTCGCGACCGCCGGAGTGCTCGCTCTGGTCGTGCTCGCGCGCACGATCTGGACGCCCACGCAGCGGTCGCTGCGGGCCTGGGCGCTGGGCAACATCGTCGTCAACGCGGGAATCGCCGTCACCGGCGCCACAGTGCGCGTCACCTCCTCGGGCCTGGGCTGCTCGGAGTGGCCCAAGTGCACGCCGGAGAGCTTCGTGCCCATCGACACCGGGCACGCCGCGCTCAACGCCGCCATCGAGTTCGGCAACCGGACCCTCACCTTCGTCGTGCTGGCGGTCGCCGTCATCACCTTCGTCGCGGTCATGCGGATGAGCCCGCGCCGCCCCGACCTGGTCCGGCTGGCCGTCATCGTGCCGTTCGGCGTCCTGGGCCAGGGCGTGGTCGGCGGAATCACCGTGTGGACCGACCTGCACCCCGCCTCGGTGGCCGCGCACTTCCTGCTGTCCATGGTGATGGTCTTCATCACGGTCGCCCTGTACGTGCGCTGCCGGGAGCCCGAGGGCAGGCCCCGGGTGTCCGTGGGCCCCATGCTGCACGCCCTGAGCATCGGCCTGGTGGTGGTCGGCTTCGTCCTGCTGGTCGCCGGGACCATCGTCACCGGCACCGGCCCGCACGGCGGCGACGCCGCGGCCCCCCGCTGGGGGTTCGACCTGGCGGCGGTCACCCGCCTGCACTCCGCACTGGCCTGGCTCACCACAGCCGGAGCCGTGCTGGCCACCGCCATCGCCTTCCGCGGCGGCGCCCGGCGGCCGGTCCGTGCGAGCAGCGTGTTCCTGCTGGTCACCGTCGTCCTCCAGGGCGTCGTGGGCTACACCCAGTACGCGCTGGAACTGCCCGAGGCCCTGGTGGTACTGCACGTCCTGGGCTCGGCCCTGACCTGGGTCGCGATCTGCCGCCTGTACTTCTCCACCACGCGCCTGGTGCCGCCGGGCCAGGAGCTCAGCGAGGACCCTGCTGACCGTGACGGGGAACGTAGTCCTGTTGTGCCCGCGCCTGGGCGATGACGTGCGCGAAGTCGGCCCGGCGCAGGAAGCCGGAGTCGGTGGGGCTCTCCGTCCAGCCCGGGGCGACCGGCTGGGGCATCCGCCCCAGGAAGGTGTCCCGGGCCACGTGCATCAGCGCCAGGAACGAGTCCCGGTGGACCTTCCAGTCGGACGCGGGCAGCCCGGCGTCCAGCCTGCGGTGCAGCAGCGCGAGCTCGGTGGCGGCGAGCTGGTACTCGCGCATCGCATCGCGGCCCCTGCGTCCGGCGTTGCGCGCCGCCCACTCCCGGGCCCGGCGGCGCCCCTGCAGTGAGCTGAGCATGGCGATGTCGGCCGGACTGACCAGGCCGGTGGAGACGTAGGGCGGCAGGTACCGGGCGATCGCGCCGATCTGCCGGTGGCGGTCGCGGGCAGCCAGCGCCAGGACCGCCATGAGCACTCCGAAGAGCACCATGTAGGCGACGGCCAGGCCGGACCAGCCGAAGTAGGTGGACCCGTTCCACATGCCGTGCAGCAGCACCGCCGCGGCCCACCCGGCGACGGGGGCCAGCAGGCGCAGGGCTCCGGAGCGCATGGCGGCGTAGGCCACGCCGATGCCGATCATCGCGGTGTAGACCGGGTGCCCGAACGGGGCGATCAGCCCCCGGATGGCGAAGGTGGCCACCAGGGTGCCGTCGAAGAACGCGCTGAGGAAGTACAGGATGTTCTCGGTGAAGGCGAAGCCGGTGGCGACCATCCCCGCGTAGATCACCCCGTCGGTGAAGGTGTCCAGCTCGTGGCGGCGCCTCCAGAGCAGGATCAGCAGCACCACGCCCTTGGCGCTCTCCTCCACCAGCGGCGCCACCGCCGACGTGCCCAGGAAGTCGCCCAGGTCGCGGCCGAACAGCGGCACCGTGACGTGGGCCAGGCCCCAGCTGTTGAGCAGCAGGGAGACCACCACGGCCACGCCCGCGCCCCAGGCGAAGGCGAAGAACAGCACCCATCCGGGCTCGGGCTCGATCCGGTCGAGCATGAGGGTGAGCGGCACGAGGATGCACACGGGGATGACCGCGGCGACGAGGCTGACGGCGAAGCCGAGCCCTCCGTCGATCCCGGCGGCCGCTCCCCCGGCGAGGGCGAGCAGCCACAGGTAGACCAGCATCCCGATCATGCAGACCACGCTGACGGTGGTGCCCAGGACGAGGGTCATCGAGTAGCGCGAGCGTCGGCCCTGGAGGATGGCCTTGCTGTCGAGACGGGGCATGGGCACCGATCGTAGCGGGAAGCGGGCCGACCACGGCTTTCGCCCCCGGCCGACCGCGCGGGCCCCGACCGGCGGCGGCCCGGACGCCCGTGGGCGGCCCCCGACGGGACACCGCCCGCGGGCGGGGCGGCCTCAGCCCAGGACGCCCGCGATCAGGGGGTCGACGGTGACCGCCACGAACAGCAGCGCCAGGTAGGCGTTGGACAGGTGGAAGAAGCCCATCGTCTTGAGCTGCGCGCCGGTCACGCCCGCACGGGAGCGGTTGAGCAGGCGGTGCGCCTGGACGATCAGCAGCGCGCCCAGGGCGACGGCGACCGCGCCGTAGAACCAGGTGGTGCCCGCAACCGGCCAGAACAGCACCGACACGACCGCGGTGGCCCAGCTGTAGAGCACGCACTCCAGCAGCACCCGGCGGTCGGTGGCGACCACGGGCAGCATCGGCACCTTGGCCTGCGCGTAGTCCTCCTTGTAGCGCATGGCCAGCGTCCAGGTGTGCGGCGGCGTCCAGAAGAACACCACCAGGAACAGCACGAACGGGGCCCAGTCCAGGCTGTCGGTCACCGCGGCCCAGCCGATGAGCACCGGCATGCACCCGGCGATGCCGCCCCACACCACGTTCTGCGCGGTGCGCCGCTTGAGCAGCAGCGTGTACACGAAGATGTAGAACAGGATCGCGAAGACCGACAGCACGGCCGAGAGCACGTTCACCAGGAGGGCAAACCCGACGGTGGAGCCGACGGCCAGCACCAGGCCGTAGACGAGGGCTCCGCGCGGGGTGACCAGGTCCATCGCGCCGGGACGCTGGCGGGTGCGACGCATCTCACGGTCGATGTCGCGGTCGATGTAGCAGTTCATCGCGTTCGCGCTGGCCGCCGACATGGTGCCGAACACCAGGGTGGCGACCGCGGTCCACAGCGGCGGCACTCCCCCGGCCGCGACGAACATCACCGGGATGGTGGTGATGAGCAGCAGCTCGATGACGCGGGGCTTGGAAAGGGCGACGTAGGCGCGGACGCGGGCGCCCAGCGAGGCACCGCCGGGGGCCTGGGGCCGGTCGCCGTTCGGGTTCGTCCGCGGGGCGCGGTTGGTGAGGGCCATCAGTACCCGGTCCTCACGGCCGGACGGTTCTCTCGCGTCCCCCCGGGGGCCACCGGCTCGGTTTCAGACACGCGGATACCTCGACAACTCTAGGGGTTTCGACACTGCTCGCCACGCGGGGGCCGGCGGACCGACAAAGCGTCTGGATCGGCGGAAACCCCGTCAACGACATACTGTAGTACTTCCTCACGCGAGCCTGAGACCAGCCCCCTCACAAGGAAAACCGCTGGTCCTCGGGCCCGGATGCGCGCGGTGGTCCGCCGGGTGCTCTGAAGGGTCGCACAGGCTCCGACCCGCTTCCAGCCCGCCACGCACCGCCCGGGGCCCCCGCCCCGCGGCCGGGCCGCCGGTGGCCGCACCGCCCGGGTTCGCCCGGGAGGCGGTTCCCGAACCCCTACCGGCCGGTAATGAGAGGTGTCGGGCAACGACATCCCGGGTAGCGGACGATAGGCTCGATCGTGGCCGAATCCGTCGTGGTCTCCAGCCCGCGGCGACCGTCGCCCGGGGACGCCGCGTCCGCGCCCTCAACAGCAGCGGGTGCGCGTTCCCGCCGTACTCGGCCCCACCCGCACGGCGAGCCGCCCCGGTTCCGGCGGCGGTTCGAGAACGAACGCAACCGACACACCCCGCGCTCCGGCCGCCGGGCGCGGGGGGTGCCCGAGAAGGAGGACGCAAGTCCGTGAACGCCCACACCCCGCAAACCCTGGAGTGGTCGGACCTCGACCTCCGCGCCGTCAACACGGTCCGGGCCCTGGCGATGGACGCGGTCGAGAAGTCGGGTAACGGACACCCCGGCACCGCGATGAGCCTGGCGCCAGCCGCCTACCTCCTCTTCCAGAAGGTCATGCGCCACGACCCCTCGGACCCGGAGTGGACGGGCCGTGACCGCTTCGTGCTGTCGATCGGCCACTCCAGCCTCACCCTGTACATCCAGCTCTACCTGGCCGGATACGGGCTCGAACTGGACGACCTCAAGAGCCTGCGCCAGTGGGGCAGCCGCACCCCCGGCCACCCCGAGTTCAGCCACACGCCGGGGGTGGAGACCACCACCGGTCCGCTGGGCCAGGGCGTGGGCAACGCGGTCGGCATGGCCATGGCCGCCCGCCGCGAACGCGGCCTGTTCAACCCCGAGGCCGGTCCGGGCGCCAGCCCCTTCGACCACCACATCTACGCGTTCTGCTCCGACGGCGACGTCCAGGAGGGCGTGAGCCACGAGGCCAGCGCCCTGGCCGGGACCCAGCAGCTGGGCAACCTCATCATGATCTGGGACGACAACCGGATCTCCATCGAGGACGACACCCGCATCGCGCACTCCGAGGACGTGGCCGAGCGCTACCGCGCCTACGGCTGGCACGTGGAGGAGGTCGACTGGAGCGCCACCGGCGAGTACGTCGAGGACGTCGAGGCCCTGTACCAGGCGATCGTGCGCGGCAAGGCCGAGACCGAGCGCCCGACCTTCATCCGCCTGCGCACCGTCATCGGATGGCCCGCGCCCAACAAGCAGAACACCGGAGCCATCCACGGCGCGGCCATCGGCGCCGACGAGATCTCCGCCACCAAGGCGATCCTCGGCCTGCCCGACGAGCCCTTCGGCGTCGAGGACGCGGTGATCGAGCACACCCGCCGCGCGGTGGACCGGGGCCGCGAGGCCCGCGCCGCCTGGGAGGTGGAGTTCAAGGCCTGGCACGACAGCGCCGGGGAGCACGCCGAACTGTTCGACCGCCTGGTCGAGAAGAGGCTGCCCGAGGGCTGGGAGAAGGCCCTGCCGACCTTCGATGCCAGCGAGAAGGGCATGGCCACCCGCAAGGCCAGCGGCGAGGTGCTCTCGGCCCTGGCGCCGCTGCTGCCCGAGCTGTGGGGCGGCTCGGCCGACCTGGCCGGGTCCAACAACACCACGCCCAAGGGCGAGCCCTCCTTCCTTCCCTTCGACCGCGCCAGCGAGATGTTCCCGGGCAGCCCCTACGGGCGCGTGCTGCACTTCGGCGTGCGCGAGCACGGCATGGGCTCCATCCTCAACGGCATGGCCCTGCACGGCCCGACCCGGCCCTACGGCGGCACCTTCCTCGTCTTCAGCGACTACATGCGCCCCGCGGTCCGGCTGGCCGCCATCATGCAGCTGCCGGTCACCTACGTGTGGACGCACGACTCCATCGGTCTGGGCGAGGACGGCCCCACCCACCAGCCGGTCGAACACCTGTGGGCGCTGCGCGCCATCTACGGCCTGGACGTGATCCGGCCGGCCGACGCCAACGAGACCGCCGTGGTGTGGCGCTCGGTGATCGAGCGGGGCGACCGCCCGTCCGCTCTGGCGCTGACGCGCCAGAACCTGCCCGTCCTGGACCGCGAGGAGTACGCCTCGGCCGAGGGCGCGGTCAAGGGCGGCTACGTGCTGGCCGAGGCCGACGGGGACGCCCCCGAGGTGATCATCATGGCCACCGGCAGCGAGGTGCAGATCGCCCTGGACGCCCGCAAGGCGCTCCAGGAGGCGGGCACGCCCACCCGCGTGGTGTCCATGACGTGCGTGGAGTGGTTCGAGCGCCAGAGCGAGGAGTACCGCGAGCAGGTGCTGCCCTCCTCCGTGCGCGCCCGCGTGTCGGTGGAAGCCGGGATCGCCCTGGGCTGGCGCGAGTACGTCGGCGACGCCGGCGAGTCGGTGAGCCTGGAGCACTACGGAGCCTCCGCCCCGTACCAGGTCCTGTACGAGAAGTTCGGCTTCACGACCGAGGCGGTCGTCGAGGCGGCCCGCAAGAGCATCGCCAAGGCCGGGAGCTGACCCCGGCGGGCCCCGCCGGAGGATCCCGGCGGGGCCCGTCCTCCTCTGACGTGTGTGACCGGGGGCGGCGCTCCGCCCCCCAGGAAGGCGGAAGAACCCATGAGCAACGCACTCCGCGACCTGTCCCAGGCGGGCGTGGCCGTCTGGATCGACGACATCAGCCGTGAGCGGCTGCGCTCGGGCAACCTGTCCGAGCTGATGTCGACCCGCCACGTGGTCGGCGTCACCTCCAACCCCACCATCTTCGACAAGGCGCTCGCCGAGGGCGACGCCTACGACCAGCAGGTCCACGAGCTGGCCGTGCGGGGCGTGTCGGTGGAGGAGGCGGTGCGCATGATCACCACCTACGACATCCGCTGGGCCGCGGACACCCTGCGCCCGGTCTACGACTCCACCGGCCGCGTGGACGGGCGCGTCTCCCTGGAGGTGGACCCGCGCCTGGCCAACGACACCGAGCGCACGGTGGCCGAGGCCAAGGCGCTGTGGTGGATGGTGGACCGGCCCAACCTGATGGTCAAGATCCCGGCCACGGCCGCGGGCCTGCCCGCGATCACGCGGGTGCTGGGCGAGGGCATCAGCGTCAACGTCACGCTGATCTTCTCCCTGGAGCGCTACCGCCAGGTGATGGACGCCTTCCTGGAGGGCATGGAGCTGGCCCGCGCCAACGGCCACGACCTGTCCCGCATCCAGTCGGTGGCCTCGTTCTTCGTCAGCCGCGTGGACACCGAGGTGGACAAGCGCCTGAAGGAGATCGGCACCGACGAGGCGCTGTCCCTGCTGGGCCGCGCCGCCCTGGCCAACGCCCGCCTGGCCTACGAGGCCCACCAGGAGGTCTTCGCCTCCCCCGAGTGGAAGGCCCTGGAGGAGCACGGCGCCACGCCGCAGCGGCCGCTGTGGGCCTCCACCGGTGTGAAGGACCCCTCCTACGACGACACCCTCTACGTCGCGCGGCTGGTGGCGCGCGACACCGTCAACACGATGCCGGAGGCCACGCTGGAGGCCACCGCCGACCACGGCGAGATCACCGGCAACACCGTGCTGGGCACCTATGAGCAGGCCCGCGCCGACTTCGCGGCGCTGGAGAACGCCGGGGTCAACCTGACCGACGTGTTCGCCGTGCTGGAGGACGAGGGCGTGGACAAGTTCGTCAAGTCCTGGGAGAGCCTGCTGAGCGCGCTCTCGGCCAAGCTCGACAAGCTGTCCTGAGCAGCGCGGCCGTCCCGTCGCCGGGACGGCCGCGCTGCTCAGGACAGCTTGTCGAGCTTGGCCGAGAG